>NZ_JBNATZ010000092.1:0-9258 GCF_049701015.1 Desulfofundulus sp. | reverse complement strand
AGGCGCAGGGCATCAAGCCGGGCCCGCCGCCCTCAAAAAAGCCGGGGCGGGGTGGTACGCGGGAAAGATAGCGAACCTTGGCCGGTACCAGCGGCAGCTTGAAAGGGTGGTGGCTGATGAGCAGGTCCGGTATCGACTGCGGACGAACAGAACAATTCAAGGTGCCGCCTGAGCACAACCGCCTTTTCCCCCGGAGCTGGCGGGTGAAGGTCTGTTTGCTGTTGCTGTTAACGCCTGTGCTCCTGGCCGGCTGCTGGGACCACCGGGAGGTAGAGGACCTGGGCATTGTTCTGCTCACGGCGGTCGATAGCGCGCCGGAGGGCAGGGTCCGCCTGGAGGTGCAGGCCCTGGTTCCCGCGGCTGTTGCCGGCGGGGGTGGTGGTATGGCAGGTATGGGTGGTGGAGGCGGCGGTGGCGGCGGGCGCAAGCGCTACCTCAACCTGTCCATGGAGGGACGGACAATTTTTGAAGCCGTCCGCCGCCTGTCCATGGAAACCCCCCGGGAGCTTTTTTTCGCCCACAACAGGTGATCATTCTTTCTGAAAAACTGGCCCGGGAAAGGGGGGTCGCGGAAGTGCTGGACTTCTTTGAGCGCAACCGCCAGTTCCGGCGGGACACCTGGGTCCTGGTGGCCAGGGGGGACCCCAGGGATATCATGGAAGTTCCCGTCCACCTGGAGGTCACCCCGGCCCAGAATATCATGGGGGTGGTCATCCGCCAGAAGCTTTCCAGCCGTTTTTCGGTCACCCGCCTGGGGGATTTTGTCAGGATGCTGGAGAGTTCGGGTGCGGAGCCGTATACGGCTATCGTGGAAGCGGTACCGAACACCGCCTTCAGCAGCATGTCCCTGCGCCCCGGGAGTACGGGCCCCGCACCCTCTCATAACATCAGAGTAACAGGGACGGCCGTCTTCCGCCGGGACAGGCTGGTGGGCTGGCTCAACGAGAAGGAAGCCCGGGGATTGCTGTGGGTGCGGGGAGAAGTGCTGGGCGGGCCGGTTACTTTTTCCCTGCCGGGGGCCCGGGGTGAACAGAAACTGGCCGTGGAGATTTTGCGTGCCGGCCGCGGGGGGGTAAAGCTGGAGCCGTATCTGATCGGCGGCCAGCTGGGTATGCGCGTGAAGATACGCACCCGTGTTAACCTCACCGAATCAGAAAACCTGGAAGTCGATTTGAACAATCCCGCAGTGGTGTCCCGGCTGGAAGACCAGCTGGCCGGGGCGATCAAGGAAGAAGTGGTGGCCTGCGTGACCAGGTTGCAGGAGGAATTCCGGGCCGACACCCTGGGTTTTGGTGAAGTGGTGCACCGCAAGTACCCCCGGGTGTGGAGGCAGGTGGAAAAGGAATGGGATGACGTTTTCGCTTCCATGCCCGTGACCGTGGATGTGAAGACGGAAATCCGGCGCACGGGCCTGATCAACAGGCCGCTGCGGCCGCCGCAGAAACAGGAAGCAAGGTTCAAGGAGGGTGGGAGCAGTGGAGGTTGCTTTGCTGGTCGTGATCTTCATCCTCATCATAGCTCTGCAGGTACCGCCTCTGGTTAAAAAGAAAATGTGGCGGGAACTGGTCGCTTTCAGCGTGTTACTGCTCATCGGTATGATCTACAGCTTTGGCCTGGCTTTAAAAATACCGCTGCCCAACCCGGCCAGGGCCGTGGAAGCTGTTTTCGCCCCGCTGACCAATCTTATTCAAAAAGCGCTCACCTGATTACAGACGCCGGGAAGTTCGGCCGCGGACCCCCGGTGGGAAAGGCTGGACATTGCCGGCCCGTGGGACTATAATTATGCCAGGAGTGAAGGCCCGTCGTTTGCTGGCGGTGGGCCTTTTTATATGGAGGGATCTTTCCGTGGGCCTGGACATCGCCCTGTTATTGATCAGCCTGGGGGTCATCCTGGTCAGCGCCGGTTTTTTTACCAACGGTGTGGAATGGTTGGGCAGGAAATTCCGCCTGACCGAGGGGGCCGTGGGGAGCGTTCTGGCTGCGGTGGGGACGGCCATGCCGGAAACGGTCATCCCCCTGATAGCCATCCTGGTGGGTGGTGGTGAAGTGGGGGAAGAGGTAGGCATCGGGGCTATCCTGGGTGCGCCCTTTATGCTGGCAACCCTGGCCTTGTTGATCAGCGGAGGGGCTGTGCTGGCCTTTCGCCGCAAGCGCCTGGAGCCCGACCCCCGCGTGATCCGGCGGGACCTGTTTTTTTTCCTGGTAGCTTATACGCTGGCTGTGGCGGCTGCTTTCCTGCCCCGGCTGTGTAAGTTTCTGGCCGCCCTGGGGCTGGTTGTTGCCTATATTTATTTCGTTTACCTGACCATTGCCAGGGGGCGAACCCTGGACCGGGAGGAAGGCGACCATGAACCCCTGTACCTGTGCAAAAAGCTCGACGACCCTCCCCTGGTTTTGGTAATCATTCAGGTGCTCCTGGCCTTTTCCGGGATTGTAGCGGGGGCGAAGGTTTTTGTGAATGGTGTGACGGCGCTGGCATCGTTGCTGGGAATCCCCGCTTTTGTCTTCTCCCTTCTGGTTGCTCCGCTGGCCACGGAGATGCCCGAAAAATTCAACAGTGTCATCTGGCTTGCCCAGCGCAAGGATACCATGGCTCTGGGTAATATTACCGGGGCCATGGTCTTCCAGAGTTCCGTCATTCCAGCCATCGGCATTCTCCTGACCCCGTGGGTGCTTACGAAAACGGCCTTTTTAAGCGCGCTTCTGACCCTGGTTTCCGGGCTGCTCACTTACCTGCTGCTTTTGAGGTGGGGTTTTCTGGATGCGCGGCTCCTTGTTGCCTACGGTGGCGCTTTTTACGCTGCCTTTGTGGCAGCGGTGCTGACGGGTGTCATAGGTTAGTTTTCGCCCATCGCTCCCTTTGTGGGATGAAATTCTCATTGGTAGGATAAATTGATACCTGGAATGGAAATGACTATCAGGGGCGAATTGCAGCTTGTCATAAAGGAGCCAAAATGATAAACTGATACAGATAAATAGTCAAATTTCGCTGCCGGGTGATGACTGTGGCCGCTTTGTACAAGCCCCAGAGAAGCCTCTGGCTGCTGCTGATTCTTATGCTGCTCGGAGCCCTGTTGGGTGACGCGCTGGGGGTCGTGCTCATTCCTCTGCTGCCGGTGCTCAAACCATTTAGCTCGGTCGGTCTGGCTCCGGCCACTTTAGATCTGCATTTTATCCGGCTCACCTTTGGTTTCACCCTTACACTGGGCCCCCTTACGGCCCTGGGTTTACTTCTGGGATATCTTCTGTACCGCAAACTCTAAATGGTGGAGGTTAAAAAGTGTTACCCATTTACCTGGCCTCTTCTTCGCCGCGCCGGAGCATGTTGCTTAAGCAACTGGGCTTGCCTTTTACCGTAGTGCTGCCTGAAGTCGAGGAAGAGGTGCAAGAAGGGTTGCCCCCCCACCAGCTGGTGGAGACGCTGGCCTTAAAGAAAGCCGGGGCCGTGGCTCCTTCCATTGCCAGAGGGTTGGTGGTGGCCGCGGATACAGTGGTGGTCTGGCAGGGCAGGGTCCTGGGCAAGCCCGCCGACGCCCGTGAGGCTGGTGAGATGCTGGGTCTTTTGTCGGGGAACGTGCATGAAGTTTACACAGGCGTGGCGGTGGTGGAAAAACCCTCCGGGCGCCAGGTGGTTACTCATGAACGCACCTTCGTTGAGTTCAGGCCGCTTACGGCGGAAGAAATTGCGGGGTACGTGGCTACCGGCGAACCTCTGGACAAAGCAGGGGCTTATGCTGCCCAGGGACTGGGGGCAATTTTTATTGCCGGAATCAGGGGGTGCTATTTTAATGTGGTCGGCCTTCCCCTGGCCCGTTTGGCCCTGGTTTTGAAGGAATTTGGCATCGACCCCCTGAAGTATGCTCGAAACAACTGAGTTTTACACCGGAAGTTTCCCCGGGAACCTGCCGGGCATCTTACTTAAGATATATTTGGAGGCTGCAGAAAGTCTTGGACTCTCCGCCGTATCGCATTACCATCAAGGATATGCCCGTGGATTTGCGCCCGCGGGAGCGCATCGTGCGGGAAGGTGCCGGGGTGTTGACGGATATGGAACTTTTAGCCGTTCTCCTGCGCACCGGTACGCCCACGGCCAGTGCCATCGAGCTGGCTGCCGCCTTATTGGGGCGTTTCGGGAGCCTGCGGGGCCTGGTTGACGCTTCCGTAGAGGAGTTGAGCAGTATCCGTGGCGTCGGGCCGGCCAAGGCGGCCATGTTGAAAGCAGCGCTGGAACTGGGGTGCCGTATTGCCCGGTCCGGCGGGGAGGTCCGCCCGGTGATCAGGAGTCCCGAAGATGCTGCCTGTCTGGTCATGGAGGAAATGCGCCACCTGGACAGGGAGCATTTTCGTGCGTTGCTGCTCAATACCAGGCACCAGGTGATCGCCCGGGAGACCATTTCCATTGGGACTCTCGGTTCCTCCACGGTGCACCCCCGGGAGTTGTTTAAGAACGCCATCCGCCGCAATGCGGCGGCGGTGATCCTCCTGCACAACCACCCCAGCGGGGACCCAACCCCCAGCCGGGAGGACCTGGAGGTAACCAGGCGCCTGCTGGAGGCTGGCCGTATTATCGGGATAGAAGTTCTGGATCACCTGGTTATTGGGGATAATAAGTACGTCAGTTTCAAGGCGCAGGGTTTGATTTAAACGATCTGGGCAGGAAAGGGGCGAGAACATGCGAATCGGGCTGTTCTCCAAGGATATGGGTATAGACCTGGGTACCGCCAACTCCCTGGTTTATGTAAAAGGTAAAGGTATTGTTTTAAGGGAGCCCTCGGTGGTGGCAATTCAGCGGGATACGGGTCAGGTGCTGGCTGTGGGGGATGAAGCCAAGCAGATGATTGGCCGTACGCCCGGCAACATCGTGGCCATCCGGCCTATGAAGGACGGTGTAATTGCCGACTTCGACGTGACCCAGAGCATGATTAAGTATTTTATCAATAAAGCTCTGCGCAACCGCACCTTTCTTATCCGCCCCCGGGTGGTGGTTTCGGTTCCCTCCGGGGTGACGCCGGTGGAGGAGCGTGCGGTGCGGGAAGCTGCCCTGCAGGCGGGTGCCCGGGAAGCGTATCTCATTGAAGAACCCATGGCTGCGGCCATTGGCGCCGGCCTCCCCGTGCATGAGCCAACGGGCAACATGATCGTCGATATCGGTGGGGGTACCACCGAGGTGGCTGTAATTTCCCTGGGGGGCATTGTTACCAGCCGCTCCATTCGCATTGCCGGGGATGAGATGGATGAAGCCATTATCCAGCACGTCAAGAAGGCCTATAATCTCATGATCGGTGAACGTACGGCGGAGGAGATCAAGATTGAAATCGGGACCGCCTATCCCGACGGGGAAGTACAGACCTATGACGTCCGGGGTAGGGACCTGGTGAGCGGCCTTCCCAAGACGGTGCGCATTACCTCCGAAGAGGTTTACAAGGCTCTTTCCGAGCCGGTTTCGGCTATTCTGGATGCCATCAAAGGTACTCTGGAGCAGACCCCGCCGGAACTGGCGGCCGACATTATGGACCGGGGCATTGTCATGGCCGGGGGCGGTTCAATGCTGCGGGGGCTGGACCGGCTGGTGAGTGAAGAGACGTCCATGCCCGTACACCTGGCCGATGAGCCTCTTTTGTGTGTGGCCTACGGTACGGGGCGGGTGCTGGAAAATATCGATGTTTTGCGCCGGGTACTCATTCACCCGCGCAAGCTTTCGTAAACTGTTGATAAAAGAAAAATGGGGTGTTGGTCCCGTTGACTTCGGGCAAGAGGATTTTTTCCCTCGTTGTTCTGCTGGTCCTGGTCCTGTACGTAATGCGCGTGACCGCCTATGGTCGCGTGGAAGCAACGGCCCCGGAAAAGACGCTTATGGATGTCTTTGCTGCTCTGGAACAGGCGGCCACCGGGCTGGGCCGGGGGGTCAGGGACGTGGTTGCTTTCCCCCTTTCCCTGCTGAATGCGTCGCGCCGGGCGAACGAGCTGTCGGAGCAGGTGGCCCGTCTGGAAGGAGAGCTCAACAGGGCTACGGAATACCGTTTGGAAAACGAGAGACTGAAAAAACTTCTGGATTTTAAAAGCGGTCCCGCTGTCGACTCGGGACTTGAAGTTGCAGCAGCGGGAGTTGCAGGCAGGGACCCCGGGAACTGGTTCAGCACCATTACCATCAACAAAGGGAGGTCCAATGGTATCAGGGAAAACATGACAGTCATCACTCCCCGGGGTCTGGTGGGGCGGGTGATCGCCACCACTGACCGTACCGCCACCGTTTTACTGATTACCGACCCGCGCAGCGCCGTGAGCGCTCTGGTGCAGGAGACCCGTACGCCGGGTATGGTGGAGGGTACTGCAGGGAGTGCCGGTACTCTGCACATGATTCACATACCCAACGACATGCCTGTGAGACCGGGGCAGACTGTGGTCACTTCCGGCATGAAGAGTATTTTTGTCAGGGGTATCCCTATCGGGGAGATCACCAGCGTGAAGAGGGACCCTACGGGTCTTTTCCTGGAAGCTTCCGTCCGGCCTTTTGTTGATTTTAACCGGCTGGAGGAAGTACTGGTTGTCACCGGGGCAAAACCCGCCGCCCAGTGACCCGGGCTTTTGCGCCGGGCGTTTTGCCTTTGCCATTGGATGAAAAAGATTGGTGCGGGAGGTTTTTCCTTTGTTGGGCTTGCTGGTCCTGCCTGGATTTTTACTGCTGGCCCTGTTGCTGCAGGCAACAGTCGTGGATTTGATCCGCGTCAGAGGTGTGGCACCGGATCTAATTTTTTTACTGGTGGTTTTTTACGCGTTCTGGAGAGGGCAGCGGGAGGGTGCTTTCTGGGGTTTTGTGGCCGGTCTTTTGAAAGATTTTGTCACCGGCAACTATTTTGGACTCAACGCCCTCTCTACTGCCGTGGCCTGTTATCTGGTAGGCTGGTCGGAATCCCGTTTGTACAAAGAAAGCAGCCTGGTGGTCATGGTCCTGACTTTTCTGGCCACGCTTGTAAGTCAACTGATTTATTACCTCCTGCTGGCTTACTTGAAGGTCAAAGTCAGTCCGGGGGTGGCCATATTCCGGGTAATTCTCCCCTCAGCCCTGTACAATGCGCTGCTGGTTCCGTTATTTTACCGTAAGTTTTACCGCCTGTACCTGAAAGGATGGTTCGGGGTCGGCCAGTTTTAGTTTGGAAGCCGGACAGGGGAAGGATGCACCGTGGTCATAAACGGAGGGACAGCAAGAAATCTGGAGAAAAAGTTACAGGTGTTGCTGGGCCTGGTGATGGCCGCTTTTGTGGTTCTCACAATCCGCCTGGCTTACCTGCAGCTGGTGGAGGCGGGTAAATATCAGGTCATGGCCCAGCAGAACCACCTCCGGTTGATTCCCATCATGGCTCCCAGGGGGGAGATCATCGACCGCAACGGAGTGCGTATCGTGGGCAACCAGCCGGTTTACGCGATTTCCTTTGCCTATCTAGGGGTTAAGGATACCGACCGTGTAATTGCCAGGCTGGCCCAAATTTTAGTGGGGGAAAAAAGCTTTCAGGGCATGAGCGTGGGCGAAATAGAGCAGGAAATCCATAAAAAACTGGACGAACAGAAGTTGCGTCTTTATGAGCCGGTACCCATAGCCGAAAATGTGTCCAGCGAAACGGTCAGCCGTATTGAGGAACAGCGACTGGAACTGCCCGGAGTTCTTATAGATGTACGTCCGGTACGGTACTACCCCTATGGGGACCTGCTGGTGCCCACCCTTGGTTACGTGGGCATTATGGACCAGAAAGAGCTCGAGGAGAATAAAGACAAGGGTTACAGGCTGGGGGACTCCTGGGGTAAGGACGGCCTGGAGAAATCTTTTGAGCCTTACTTGCGGGGCCAGCAGGGTGCCCGCCAGGTAGAGGTGGATGCCCAGGGGCAGCCGGTGAGGGATCTGGGCGTGAAGGAGCCAGTACCGGGAGATAACCTGGTGCTCACCATTGATGCCCGGCTTCAGCGGGCAGCTCAGGATGCACTGGCCCGGGGTATAGCCCGTTTGCAGAAGGAGGGCTATGGTCAGGCCAGGGCCGGGGCGGCAGTGGTGCTCGATGTGCGTACCGGGGAGATCCTGGCCATAGCGAGCCACCCCACCTATGATCCCACCATCTTTACCCGGGATCTTTCCCCGAAAGAGTGGAATGAGGCGTGGGCCAAAATTACCCGGGATCAATCGCTGCTTAACCGGGCTATAGCTCTGTATCCCCCGGGTTCCACCTTTAAAATGGTGGTGGCTGCGGCGGCACTGGAACTGGGCAAAATAACCCCCCAGTTTGCCATTAACGATACCGGACATTACAAGTATAAAGTTGACTGGAAACCGAGCGGGCACGGGAAAGTGGATGTGGTGCGGGCCATCAAGGTATCCTGCGACACGTTTTTCTGGACCGTTGGTGCCATGCTCGGCCCCGAACCTATTGCACACTATGCCCGGGAATTCGGTCTGGGGCAGAAAACAGGGCTGGAACTGCCCGGGGAATATGCCGGCCGCATACCCGGGCCGGAGCAGAAATACAACCTGTGGAAGCCCCTTCTGGACAGTGTGCAAAAGCAGATGGACGATATCCGCAAGGAGTATGAGAAGCGTATGGCCGGCGCGGGTGAAGGGGAAAAGGAGGCCCTGGAGCGGGAGATGAACAGCCGCCTGGCACCTCTGCAGGAGAGGTATGATAAAATAGAGTGGGAATTGCAGTGGCGGGAGTACGATACGCTGGATATGGCCATCGGCCAGGGGAACAACTACTATACCCCTCTCCAGCTCGCCAATTATGTGGCGGCCATTGCGAACGGGGGCATTCTTTACAAGCCTTACCTTGTGAAGAAAGTCGTCGCTCCCGACGGGCAGGTGGTGGCTGAATTTTCTCCCCGGGAGCTCCACCGGGTCAACGTCTCGAGCCGTACACTGGAGATACTGCGACGGGGTATGCACGAAGCCACCCTGCCGCCTGACGGCACTGCTGCCGGCGTGTTCGCAGGGGCGTCATACAGCGCGGCTGCCAAAACCGGAACTGCCGAGGTTCATGGTCACGACAACCATGCACTTTTTGTGGCCTTCGCCCCCTATGAAAAGCCGGAAGTGGCCCTGGCCGTGGTGGTGGAGTATGGCGGTCACGGGAGTTCGGCTGCCGGTTCCGTGGGCCGGGAGATTCTGGACGCATACTTTGCCATGAAGAACCAGCCTTCCAATACGGGGCTGGTAAATCAGCAAAAACCTGCCCAGGAACAGGCAACGGGAGCTGTTCACGCCGTGCCCGCACCTTC
>NZ_JBNATZ010000091.1:0-9359 GCF_049701015.1 Desulfofundulus sp. | reverse complement strand
AACGGTTAAGCAGTCCCAGACAAAAGACATGGAGGTGAAGTTTCTTGAGCACTGCCTGTGCGGAGATTGAAAATACCTCCCAGGTAATCGTTCCCCACGGGGTGGCTATTCTGGAAGGACCTGTACGAAGCGATTATCTGGATCTGCTAGCCTTCGATGAGAAGTTGAATAATTTTCGCCAGCCGGACAAACAAAAAGCAGCACTGAAGGAAATTGCCGGTCTCCCGGAAGGTATGGTTTATATTGTTCGAGCAGGGTTAAAGGTAGTTGGATATGTAACATTTCTACCGCCCGATCGTTACAGCCGGTGGAGCAAGCACCCGCGGGTGTTGGAACTGGGAGCTATTGAAGTCAGCCCGGACTGGCGTGAATATAAACTGGCCAGGAAGTTACTGGAACTGGCTTTTTCCAACCCGGTGTTCGAGGAATATATTGTAATAAGCATAGAATTTTGCTGGCACTGGGACCTGAGGAATACGGGCCTTGATGTATGGCAATATCAGAAAATACTCACCAGGCTTTTTGGCTCGGTCGGAATGCAACAGGAACTTACGGACGACCCGGATATCCTGGAACATATAGCCAACGTACTCATGGTTCGCTACGGAAAGCGAGTACCCCAGGAAGATATTGAGCTATTCAAGGAAATGCTCTTTATGGGAAAATAAATCAATAATAAAACCTCTCCCGCTGGTGGAAGAGGTTTTTTGGTCTACTTCAGGCTGTAATTCGGAGCTTCCTTTGTGATGACCACATCGTGTGGGTGACTTTCCCGCAAACCTGCTGGTGTGATGCGCATGAACCGGGTTTTGGTTTTAAGTTCGTAGATATTCCGGCATCCGCAATAACCCATACCGGCGCGTAAACCTCCGATAAGCTGAAAAACAGTTTCTGACAGTGGCCCCCGGTAGGGAACGCGTCCCTCCACTCCTTCTGGAACCAGTTTGAGCTGGTGCTCCTGAAAATAGCGGTCACTGCTGCCTTCCTTCATCGCCCCCAGGGAACCCATCCCCCGGTACACTTTATAGCTGCGCCCCTGATAGATTTCAATTTCCCCCGGGCTCTCTTCCGTCCCGGCAAACAGGCTGCCAATCATTACCACATCCGCCCCGGCAGCTATGGCCTTGGTAATATCCCCGGAGTATTTAATCCCGCCATCGGCAATAATGGGTGTATTATGCGCCATAGCCTCCTGGGCACATTCATAGATAGCGGTAATTTGAGGTACTCCTGCACCGGCCACTACCCGCGTGGTACAGATGGAACCGGGCCCGATACCTACCTTCACCGCATCTGCGCCAGCCCGGATCAAGTCCCGGGTTCCTTCGGCAGTGGCCACATTACCCGCAATTACAGCAACCTCCGGGTACTTGCGCTTGATCCTGGCTACAGTTTCCAGTACACCCTTGCTGTGTCCGTGAGCAGTATCCACTACAATGGCGTCCACGCCGGCACGAACCAGGGCATCCGTGCGTTCTTCCGTGTCAGCACTCACCCCTACTGCCGCAGCCACCAGAAGGCGTCCTTTCTTATCCTTGGCCGACAGGGGATACTGCCGAGCTTTTTCGATATCCTTGATGGTTATTAGCCCCCGCAGGTTAAACTCGTCATCAACAATGGGCAGTTTCTCCACCTTATGCCGGCGCAAAATTTCTTTGGCCTGCTCGAGGGTTGTCCCCACCGGAGCCGTAATCAGGTTGTCCCTGGTCATTACTTCCCCTACCGGTTTGCTGAAATCCCGCTCAAAACGGAGGTCACGGTTGGTCAGGATACCGACCAGTTTACCATTAACAGTTACCGGCACTCCTGAAATACGATAACGTTCCATCAACAATAAGGCTTCGCTGATGGGGCTCTCCGGGGAAAGGAAAATGGGATCGGAAATTACCCCGTGTTCTGAGCGTTTAACCCGGTCCACTTCCAGTGCCTGCCGTTCAATGGACATATTCTTGTGAATTACCCCTATCCCGCCTTCCCTGGCCATGGCAATGGCCATACGGGATTCAGTAACTGTATCCATGGCAGCGCTCATCAGGGGGATATTTAGCTTAATATCCCGGGTGAGGTAAGTGGTGGTATCAACATCCCCGGGCAGCACCTCGGATTTCGCAGGAATAAGCAGAACATCATCAAAAGTGAGGCCGAATTTGGCAAATTTTTCTGGGTACAGCATAAATCCCTCCTCATTGGCTTGCCTTTTTTATATTCGTCTATTATAGCACAACAAGGCCCTTCTGTGCGTGAAAGAATAGTTAAATTTTTTAACATAAAATACCATGGTCCTGGGCCAACAGAAAATAGCGACCCAGGACCTTTTTTCAACAGGACCACTTATAAATTTCTCAAGTTTGTAATTCTGCCTTAAACTAGCGGAATGAACGTCAGTACAAGCGGGAAACAATACTGGTGAGGAGGTGTTGCCGCATGCCAGAGCGTGAAAACAAACTATTGGTACCGGCAGCTGACTCCCACCTGGATGTTCTGAAATACGAGATAGCCAGCGAACTGGGGTACCCGTTGCATGTTGGTGAACGTGTTGCCACTCCCCAGAACTGGAACCGCATCCTGGACCAAATGAAGTACGAAATAGCCCGGGAACTGGGACTCACTACCCAAATTAAAAACGGTTACTGGGGAGACATAAGCTCCCGGGCCTGTGGCGCTGTGGGTGGACGTATAGGCGGAAAACTCGGCGGCAATATGGTCCGGCAGATGATTTTGCTCGCCGAACAGAGCCTGATCAGGTAGTATTGGCCGGGAGGTTGAGACACCTCCCCCTTTTTCTGCCTAATCCTGCCCCATGACCGAATCGATACCATATCGCTCGAAACGGTCGCGAAGATGGTAAATCAATTTTTCGGTCACCCCAAATTCCGCAGCCATCTCCGCATCGCTCTTACCGTCTTTTAACCCTTCTATAAATTCATCGAAATCTATACCTGCTTCCGCGGTCTTTGCTTTAAGACTTGGTTCGGTACTCCATGGGACACGGGAACGGTTATATTCCTCCACGGTAATCACTCCCCGTTACTCTCTTTTTATATTTTCCCATGGTTAAAATTTTTTATGACTGGTACCGGCAAATTCCCTTAACGACGGTTGGGGTAAGAAATGATCTTTTTTTCCCAGGTACGAAAGACCACATGCTTATCGTCCCGGAATACCATATAGCGTGGTAAGAGCGGGGTTTTGCCCAACCCACCCGGAGCATTGATGATATAGGTCGGCACTGCCAGGCCCGAGGTATACCCTCTCAACTTTTCCATGATCTCAAGACCCTCATCCACGGAAGTGATAAAATGCCTGGTTCCCCTGACCTCTTTAGCATGGAAGATGTAATAGGGACGAACGCGGATGCGTAAAAGGGTCTGGTTAAGTTTTTTCATTACATGGGGATCATTATTAACTCCTTTCAACAATACGGCCTGATTACCCAGAACCACACCTGCTTTAACCAGGCGATCACAGGCCTCCTTTACTTCTGGTGTAATCTCCAGGGGGTGATTGAACTGCGTATTGATGTATATAGGCGGGTGTTTTTCCAGGATTGCACACAGCGCCGGTGTAATACGCTGGGGCATGGTAACGATGGCCCTCGTCCCCAGGCGTTTTATTTCAACGTGGGGAATAGCATCCAGTTCGCTCAGTAACCAGTCCAGGCAGCGATCGCTTAAAAGGAGGGCATCACCGCCGGTAATCAGCACATCACGTATTTCCGGGTTCACCCGGATGTAATCCAGCGCCGCCTTGAGGACTTCTCTGGGCTGGTGCCGGTCTATTTCCCCGATATTGCGACGTCTCTGGCAGTGGCGACAATACATGGCACATTGATTGGTTACATTGATAATCAGGCGGTCGGGGTAACGCCGGGTAATGGCCGGTGCCGGATTGGTAAAAGCCTCGGCCATGGGATCCTCGCTACCACCACTATCGTTTAACTCTTCCTGCTGGGGCACAGACTGCAGCCAGATGGGGCCGCCCGGACGGTCAACAGCCAGCAGGCTGGCGTAGTAAGGAGATATTGCCCACCGGAAGCGTTTTCCCACCTCATCAATATTCCGCTGTTCTTCAGGCGTTAAGTCCACGATCTGGCTTAGCACATCCACACTGGTAATTCGGTGGGCCATTTGCCAGTGCCAGTCAGCCCACTGCTTCCTCCCGGCCTTGAAAATAGCCAGGATTTTATCCCGGGCTGCCCCCACCTCCTCTGCCAGATCAAGACCGGTTAATATCTTATCCTTAACCTGCAGGTAATCGCGAATCCGCTCTCTCAGCTCGCGTGCACGCTCAAGAGAAATCCGACGTCTTTCTTCAAGATCAAACCCAGCGGGGGGCATTGGAAAAATTGCCATTTCAAAACCTCCTTTACAGAAAATTTTAAATAGAAACAGAAAAACCCCGGGGCTTTTCCTGGGGTGGAAGACAATAAACAACAACCCTACCCGGCACAGGGACAGAAAAATACCCCGTGCCTTCCCGGGCAAAATGTCCTCCCTTCCACGCTTACGAAGTTAGCTGACGGGTTCGGGTTGAAAGGATAACCCTACCCCCGGGAAACCGGTAAATTAGAAATTCAAAGCCTGTTTGATAATTTACCTGATCTCCAGGGGGATTCACCCCAGGAAAAATGGGTCCTCCGCTTCTTTTGGGTAAAGAATTAAGCGTTCAGGACATAAATATTTATTTTAATTAATTAAAATTGTATCATCTAGAGAGCAAATTGTAAACATTATTTGAGAATATTAACAATTAGGTTCTTGTCCAGTCAAATGGCTTTTACCCACCGGCCTTAGAGCATCCCATAAACGGCGGATAATCCTTTCCCCAATACACTGGTGGGCCGGTGTCCCATCGGAACGAAACATTTCCTGATAAGGGATAACCAGAGTGAAATAATTATCCGCATCAAAATTACCGAGCAGGTCAACCTTTGCCTTCATGTGAATGCGTAAACAGTTTTCTTCGTTCACAAAGATCATCTCAATATGTTTAATGTGGCGAAAATCCTCCGGCGTACCCGGACCAGAACAAAATTTAAAAACCTGCTGCCGGGAGGCAGACATCAAACCACAGGAGATAAAACCCAAATGGCAGGCAAGGGCTTCCCATACGGCGGTGATGGCTGGTGAAGGCTTTATGGTGAGTTCGATCAGGCGCGTAATATCGGGGAGAAAGGCAACCACGACCTGCACACGTAAAAAACAACGTTGGTGATCACTGCTGATAGCCAGGTTAGAGGGCAGGTGCAAGGTAAAAGGTAGTTCCAATACTTTGTCCTGATTTACAATAACTTCCCCGGCGATTCCCATTCTGGCCACAATCTCATTATGTGAGTGGCGGTTCTTCTCCCTTCCCTCCCCTTCGTACCATTCCTCCAGTAATTCCAGCTTTATTCCTTTGATGCGCCGGGAAGTTCTTTCTGCTTTCAACAGAACTTCCCCATGCACCGTACCTCCCTGAACATACTCAGTAAACGGTAAGCGTACATCGAGAAACAGATCCCTAAAAACTCTCCCCTTTATGTTATCCCAGAATCCCTAGTGCTCCCACCCTCCCCCCCAACGAACTGGTCTATTGTTAATAATTCGCTCTAAGAACAGGTAATTCCTGCCGCGGAATCAGTGAGACTGTAGACCTGACTTAACAATTCCACTGTGTGCACTACGGGTATAAAAATACCTGCCTGGTTGAGACCGTACTCAATTTGCAAACGGCAGGAAGGACAGCCCGTAACGACCGTTTGCGCTCCTGTAGCCTTTATATTTTCCACTTTACGTTTGAGTATTTTCATGGAAAGCTCGTAGTGGGTCAAACAGAAAGAGCCCGCCGAACCACAACACCTGTCGCTCTCAGCCATTTCCTTGAGAGCAAGACCTGGAATAGTGGCCAGAATTTTTCTTGGTTCCGACCATACACCCTGACCACGTTTCAAATGACAGGGGTCGTGGTAAGTGACAACCAGAGGCAGTTTCCCGGCAGGATCCCTGAGGTCAACTGTATGCGCCAGAAAATAAGATATATCCTGGACTCTACGACTGAAGTCCCATGCGGCATCTCCTCCAAGCAACTCTCCGTAACTCTTCAACATCTCGCCACAGGTTGCACAATCAGTTATAATGTAATCCACACCTGATTTCATAATACTTTCCACATTTCGCCTGGCCAGTTCATATACAGTCTGGCCGTCTCCGGCCGCCAGAGCAGGCATACCACAGCAAAACTGCTCGGGGAGCACCACCTGGACATTGTTTCCGGATAATACGTCCAGCACGGCGAGACCCGTCTGATGATACACATACCGGGTCATGCAGCCGGTGAAATAGGCTACCAGAAGAGAAGCTTTCTTCAGCGTTTTGACATGTGGCCTGAAGGGGGTTACACGTACCGGCGGGAACAAATCTGCTTTCCGGGACAACCGCAGGCCTGTTGCCCTGTAAGCTGCCAGGAGCCTGACCAATAACTCAAGCCTGTGATTATAACGCAAGACATTACGCAGAATAGATTTCTTGATTAAAGAGAGACCCTGTCTTTTCACCGCCTCCTGCCTGGCCCACAGGACGAGCCTGTCCACCCTCACGCTGTTCGGGCAGTGAGCTACGCAGGCCATGCATAGTAAACAGCTATCCATGATCTCCATGAAGCGCCTGGAAAAATTAATTTGACCTTTTATAGCAGCACTGGCCAGCTGTACCCTGGCCCGGGCCACCCAGGATTCGCCTCCCATCTCGGAAAAAACGGGACATACTTCACGACACGACCCGCATTTGCTGCACCGGTTTATATAGTACATAGCGGTAGCGATGTCTCCGCTCAACTGCTCATCCCTCCGAAGATTTTACCCGGGTTCAGAATGCCCAGGGGATCCAGGGCTTCCTTAATCCGGCGCATCACTGCCACCCCTGTTTTGCCAAACTCCATCTCCAGAAAGGGGGCTTTGAGCAGACCTATGCCGTGCTCTCCGGACAATGTACCGCCCAGCGAAAGAGCCAGTTTGAATATTTCCTCAATTGCTGCCTCCGCCCGTTCCATTTCTTCCGGGTTGCTCTGATCTATCAAAATATTGGGGTGCAAATTACCGTCTCCTGCATGGCCAAAAATAGCAATCACCAGATGGTATTTCCTGGCAATCTCTTTGATGCCCCTGATCATAGCGGGAACATTGCTCCGGGGTACGGTGGCATCTTCGGAGATTTTGGTGGGCCTGACCTGTACTACAGCCGGGGAAACAGCCTTCCTGGCCCTCCACAGTTCCGCACCTTCTGCTTCCGTTTCGGCCACCTTCACCCTGACAGCACCGCACTGCTTGCACAGGGCGGCTATGGTGCTAACCTGGCCGGGCAGGGATACTGCCGGACCGTCAACCTCTATCAGGAGGATTGCTTCCACATCAAGAGGTAAACCAGCGCGCAAAAAATTCTCCACACAGCGTATGGTTACATCGTCCATTATTTCCAGTGCGGAGGGAATAACCCCGGCACCGATTATGGCGGTGATGGTACCTGCTGCCTCTTCAATAGTTGTAAAGTCAGCCCGGATGGTTTGCCTGACCTGGGGCTTCGGGATCAGGCGCAGGTTAGCCCGGGTGATGATACCCAGTGTACCCTCGGAACCCACAAATAGCCCACGCAGGTCGTACCCGCTGACATTTTTAACAGTCTGCCCCCCACATTGAATTACTTCCCCGCCGGCCAGAACCACTTCCATCCCAAGGACGTAATCCCTGGTCACACCATACTTCAATCCCCGGGGACCTCCCGCACACTCGGCAATATTGCCTCCTATGGTAGATACGCTGGCACTGGAGGGGTCTGGTGGATAAAAAAGTCCCATTTTTTCTACTGTTTTGTGCAGGTGGGCCGTAATGACACCTGGCTCCACTACGGCCATCATCTCGGCAGGGTCTATTTTAACAATCCTGTTCATCGATGTCAGGTCAATGACCAGGCTCCCTTCCTGAGGCACGGCACCTCCACTCAAACCGGTTCCAGCCCCCCGGGGCACTACGGGAATTCTCTCCTTAGAAGCCAGTCTCATTACGGCCGCCACTTCATCGGTAGACACAGGTCGTACCACCACCCCGGGGACACCGGTCCTGAAGGTGCCGTCGTAGGAATAACAAAGGCAGTCTTCCCGGGTGGTGAGAACCCTGTCTTTTCCTAAAATCTTTATCAGATGTTTAGCCAAATTTTTCATCTTTCTACCCTCTTCAGGGTCAAGATCTCCCTTTATCCTGTTGTCATAAAAATACTACCTAACCTGACCTTGTCCTGCTTCTTTTCTTATTTTCTCATCAGAAGAATAAAATCGCCGCTAAAGTAAGCCCACAGCTCACTTACCCAGAGTTCTCAAAAAGTAAAATTTCCTCACCATAAAAAAACCTGCCCTCAGGCAGGTTCAATTTCCATCAGGCCGTTACTCTAAATGACCGGCTCGACTCCAGAGGTTCCACAACAGTCACCCGGAAGCCGTGTTCAGCTGCCCAGAGAATCTGAGAGGCGAGGCTACCCACATCACCATCCTGGATGGCTCTGGCCGGCAGAGCAAGGGGAAGGCAGAATTCAGGGCGTTCGGCACAACGCAAGCAGACCTGCAGATACAACCTTTCTCCCACGGAACGCAGTGGAGCAATGCGCGTTATCCGCCCATCCCGGGACAGAAGCTCGTCCTGGACCTGGGCCAGCAGGGCATTCAGGTTGGAATCCCACACACCACTGCTGTACATAATAGACACCTCACTTAATGCTCCGGGCTTTCTTTTATTATATTACCCCGGCCAGAGCCGGTAAATCTTCCCCGGCCCAATGACAAAAATGAAGCAGTTAAATGACAGGAGGAAAGTTTAATGGTAAGACATCTCGAGAGCAACTGCATCCCTTTAAAAAAATGGCTTTATTTACCAGATCAATTTCTGTATATATATCTTTGAGAGGGTAATAATACGAACAACAGGGTCGGTAATGGCCGAGCCAAGATTGCTACAGGGTCATAAATGGCTCTGTAGCAGTCGGCCAAAGGTTGATATCGGGTCGTAAAAGGCT
The DNA here is from genome assembly GCF_049701015.1 of Desulfofundulus sp. Lineage (NCBI taxonomy): Bacteria > Bacillati > Bacillota > Clostridia > Eubacteriales > Peptococcaceae > Desulfofundulus > Desulfofundulus sp. The sequence goes on along the minus strand of NZ_JBNATZ010000091.1, from coordinate 321 downwards.
CGATATCAGCCGGCGGGAAGATCAATCGATGTGCTGGCAGGCTCGGTAGCAGTCCGAAGGATTGCTACCGGGTCGTAAGGGATATCAATTGATCGAGCTAAGATCGATACAGGTGCCGGAGTATTTTTCGTCGACTTCGACAAAAATAGAGAGGTCTGGTGCAGTCGAGAGATTGCATCAGGCTTCCCAGGTATCTGTACTGGTCGAGCAAAGGTCACTACGGGTCCCGTAATGGTCCACGGTAGCCGAAAGGTTGCCGTGGGCTATGCAGGGATGTGTAATGGCTGTAGCGCAGGTCATTACCGGCTCTAAAAAGAAACC
>NZ_JBNATZ010000090.1:0-9635 GCF_049701015.1 Desulfofundulus sp. | reverse complement strand
TCTCACGACTACATTTTGCCTGGAACTCCGCCAAAAGTGAATACCCAATTTCCAGTTGTCAAGGAACGTTTTTGTTCCAAGCTGGGCTTCTTTTAAGGGATGGATCAATTGGTGTTACAAAAACTATCTTACGAGGGGGGGACCGGCAGAAGTGAAAATTTCTGGGACTTCTTTGTAGCCAGTAGGGTTATTTAAAGAAAAGTTGTCTGGCACCCTGCATGTTGGTCTAGCAAAATGTAAATTTTCACGGTTCAGTTAGAACAAAAAGAAAGGAGAATGGGAAATGACACCTGAAAGGGAAAAGGATATTCTGGGGAGACTGGCGGAGGGTGTACTCAATTATGATGAGGAAATGGTGCGCCAGGCGGCCCAGGAGGCACTGGATGAGGGCATGGACGCCAATAAGGCCGTGTTCGAGGGACTGGTAGAAGGAATGAAGAAGGCCGGTGACCTGTATGAACAGCAGGAGTACTTCGTCCCTGAGCTTCTCATGTGTGCCGATGCTCTTTACGCCGGTTTGGAAATACTCCGCCCTCATATGCAATCGGCAAAAGGAGAGGGTGGGGTGAAAGGCCAGGTGGTGATGGGGGTAGTCCAGGGAGACGTGCACGATATTGGTAAGAACCTGGTAAAAATCATGTTTGAAGCGTCCGGCTTTGAGGTGCACGACCTGGGGAAAGATGTGCCTCTGGAAAAGTTTGTGGAGGAACAACTGAGAACTGATTCGGAAATTGTTGCCCTGTCGGCCATGATGACCACCACCATGGTGGGTATGAAAGATATTATTAAAGCCATTAAGGAAAAAAACCCCAGGGCCAGGATTATGATTGGCGGCGCTCCGGTAACCGATGAAATTGCCGACCGTTTCGGGGCGGACGGTTATGCCAAGGATGCCAGCAACGCCCTGAAGGAAGCCATAAACATGATTGCCTCATTAAGGGAAATGTAAACTGGAACCGCCCCGGGTGGTCCCAGGAGTGGTTTTTACGCGTAGATCCACCCTCCCGGGATCTGAGGCAAGGGATAACGAGAAAGTTTGAGTAAAGGGAGGTAGAAGCGAAAGTGCAGCACCAGGTAATCTTTCAGCCCTCCGGCCGCCGTGGAATGGTGGAGCGCGGAATCACCCTGCTGGAAGCGGCCAGGGAACTGGGTGTGGACATAGAAAACCTCTGTGGCGGTGCCAAGGTCTGCGGGAAATGTAAGATTAAAATAGAAGAAGGATTTTTTGAAAAGTTCGGCATCGATTCCAGCATGGAACATCTTTCGCCGCTGCAGGAGGAAGAAAGGGACTGCCTTACCGAAGCAGAACTGGCGGACAACTACCGTTTGGCCTGCTGCTGTGAAGTGCTGGGGGATGTGCTGGTCTTCGTGCCCGAAGAAAGCCGGGGAGCCAAACAGGTGGTGCTGGAGACGGGCAAGGAAAGAAAGTTCAACCTGAACCCCGCCGTGCGCAAATATTATGTCGAAATGCCGGAAGCCACCCTGGAGGACCACCGGGGTGATTTCGAGCGCCTGCGGGAAGCTCTTCACAAGCAGCACGGCCTCCCCGCGGACCTGGAAATCGACTATTTTGTGCTGCGGGACCTGCCCAATGCAGTCCGGGAAGGTCAGTGGAAGGTTACGGCGACCGTCTGGTGCGACAGGGAAATTATCCGGGTGGAACCGGGAATGACAGACACTCTGGTCGGCCTGGCGGTGGACATCGGTACGACCACGGTGGCCGCCTACCTGTGCGATTTGCGCAGCGGTGAGGTGCTGGTGGTTGACTCCATGATGAACCCCCAGGTGCGCTACGGCGAAGATGTGCTCTCCCGGATTACCTATGCCATGATGAATGAAGACGGACTGGAGAAAATGCACCAGGCCATTATCGAGGGGCTGAACACCCTGGCCCAGCGGATGACTGAAAAAATCGGCCTTTTGCCTACCGACATCGTAGATATGACTCTGGTCTTCAACACCGCCATGCAGCATATCGCCCTCTGCATTGATCCCAAATTCCTCGGTCGTTCTCCTTTTGCCCCCGGGACCAAACAGTCGAGGAACATCAAGGCCCGCGATCTGGGCGTTAACATCTGCCGTGCCGCCATCATCCATACCCTCCCCGTGGAATCGGGCTTTGTGGGTCCGGATAACGTGGCCGTGCTCATTGCCGAGGAACCCTACCGGGAACCGGAGAAAATCCGCCTCATCATTGACATCGGTACCAACGGAGAAATCGATCTGGGCAACGAAAAACGCCTGCTCTGCACTTCCTGCGCCACCGGCCCGGCCCTGGAAGGGGCGCAGATCAAGTTCGGCATGCGTGCCGCACCGGGAGCCATTGAAAAGATACGCATCAACCCCGAAACCCTTGAGGTTTCCTACAAGGTCATCGGGCAGGAACAGTGGTATCCGGAAATCCAGAAGACGGAGGCCAAGGGGATCTGCGGCTCCGGGATTATCGATATGGTGGCTCAGCTTTTCCGTTCCGGCGTCATCGATCGTTCCGGCCGGTTTAACATGAAGATCAATCACCCCCGGGTCCGCCGCGGTGCCGACGGGAAACCGGAGTTTGTGGTGGCCTGGGCTGAGGAAACGGCCATCGGCAAGGATATCACCTTTACCCAGGGGGACGTGCGCGCAGTGCAGCTGGCCAAGGCGGCCCTTTATGTGGGTGCCAAATACTTGATGGAGAAGCTGGGCGTGGATAAGGTGGACAGCGTAACCCTGGCGGGTGCCTTTGGCAGTTACATCGACCGGGAAAGTGCCATGGTCATCGGCATGTTCCCGGATTGCGATCTGGAAAACGTGCAGGCTGTGGGCAACGCCGCCGGGGATGGCGCCAAACTGGCCCTGCTGGACGTGGGCAAGCGGGAAGAGGCGGCCTGGATTGCCCGGCAGGTGGAATTTGTGGAAACGGCTATTGAGCCGGATTTTCAGACCCGTTTTGCCGCCGCCATGGCGTTGCCGCACTCGACGGATAAGTTCCCGCACATCCAGCACATCCTGGATGCCATTCCCAAACGCTAAAGGAGGAGTCTTGCATGTTTAAACTGAACCGCCCCCAGCGGGTGTGCCGCATCGGCCGGTGGAGCATCGGCGGGCAGCCCGGGGAAAACCCGCCCCTGCTGATTTCCTCCATGTTTCACAACGGCGATAAAATTCTGGAATCACGCAAGGAGAGGAAATTTAACCGGGAGAAGGCCGCGGAGTATGTAAAGCGGCAGGAAGAACTTTCTGCCCAGACGGGCGTGCCAGCCCTGGTGGCCATGGTGGCCACATCTTTGGACGAGATGAAGACCTACATCGACTTTTTCCTGAGCATCAGCGACCAGCCCTTCGGGATCGACATGTGGGTGGAAAAAACCCGGCTGGAAGTGGCCGAATACATTGCACAACTGGGTATCCAGGACCGGGTATTGTACAACAGCATTACCCCCTGGGACAAGGACATCCCCGGCCAGGTGGCCCGCCTGAAGGAACTGGGCATCAAGCATGTGGTGGTTCAGGCCTTCAACCAGGAGGACCAGACCCCCAAAGGGCGGGTAACCGGGCTCAAGAAGATGCTGGACATAATTGGTGAGGACACCTTTGAAACCATCCTGGTGGATACTGCCGTCATGAACCTGCCCTCCACCTCTTTCTCCTGTATTGCCTGCCGGCTGGTCAAAGAAGAATTCGGCTGGCCTGCCGGGGTGGCTTCCTCCAACGGCACCTACATGTGGAAGGCAGCCAGGGAAATGTGGGGCAGCGACGGTTTCAACGCCATGAATGCCGCGGGCCAGGCCATTGCCGCCCTGCTCTGGAGCGATCTGCTGTTCAGCGGTCCAATAGTCAATATTCCGAAAATTATACCTGCCGTCACCACCGCCAGTCTGATGCTGTCAACACTGGTTTATGATGAGACAGGTAAACTACCGCCGAACCAGGATCACCCCCTGTACAAATTCTTTGCAGATTTTGTGAAGCAACTGCAGTGATGGGGTTGTGCCGGGTCCCGGTTGTCAATTAGAAAAGGAGGCACAATCGGTTATGCCTGAAATTACTGAAGAAATGAGGAATATGGTTGAAAAGGAGCAGTGTTTTATCGTTACCGCCGATAAAACGGGGCAGCCTTCCGCTGCCCCCAAGGGCTCCATGCTGGTGCTTGACGGGCAAACACTGGCTTACGGGGAACTGGTAGGCAAACAGACCTACCGCAATATGCTGGAAAACCCGAAGGTGGCGGTGGTGGTTGCCGACCGCCGGGCGCTCAAGGGCTACAGGTTCATGGGCCGGGCTGAACTGCACTCAGAGGGGCCACTTTATGACCGTTTTGCCGAAAAGTTTGCTCAAATGGGCCTGCCCAGGCCAAAGGCGGCGGTCAAAATTATCCTGGATGAAATCTACGATCTGTCAGTGCGCAATCCGGGTGAAAAAATTTATTAAGTACAAGGAGGTTACTCCATGTCCATGAAACCGCGGGATAGGGTTCTGGGTCTTTTTGAAGGAAAAGAAGTGGACCGCATGGCCTGCTACAGTGGTATGGGCAACGTGACCACGGCAGGCCTGGAGCAGCTGGGTTACAAGTTTGCCGAAGTACACACGGATCCGGTGAAAATGGCCAATTCAGCGGCCACTTCCTACAAGCTGTTTGGTTATGAGTGTGCCGTCGTTCCCTATGACATGTGTGTGGAAGCGGAGGCCATGGGCTGCGTCATGAACGCCTATGAGGACGTGGCACACCTTTTGTATCCGACCATTAAGGAAAAGCTGATCCACTCCCCCGACGAAATGACCAAGGTAACCATTCCGGACAATATAGCCGGGCGGGGCCGGTTTCCCCTGGTGATGGAGGCCATTTCCCTGCTCAAAAAAGACATCGGTGACGAAGTGGCCATCGGTTCCTGGTTTTTAGGTCCCTTTACCCTGGCCGGTCAATTGATGGACTTGAACGACCTGTTCAAGCTGGTCTTCAAAAAACCCAATGAAGTGAACATTTTACTGGACAGGTTGGCCGACCTGATCATCACCATGGCTGCCAAATACCGGGAGGCCGGTGCGGACTACATCACCATCCGGGAAATGGGCGCTCCCACCGACGTGCTCAGTCCGCGGAGCTTCCGCCAGGTCATCAAACCACATCTGGAGAAGATCTTCAAAAACATTCCGTCGCCGAAAATCCTGCATATTTGCGGGGATACCAACCTTATTATAGGCCTCATGAACGAGTGCGGCGCCGACGCGATCAGTGTGGAGACGAAAAACGACCTGGTTAAGAGCCGGGAAACCATAGGTTCTGAACCGCTGCTCTTCGGCCACGTGGACGGATATAACGTCCTCTGCAACGGGACGCCGGAAGACGTGGAAAAGGCGGTCCTGGCCAGCATGGAAGGCGGCGTGGACGCCGTCTGGCCGTCCTGCGACATCTGGCCGACCGCTCCCCTGGAGAACCTGCGGGCCATGGTTGATACGGTTAAGAAATACGGTGCGGAAAAATGGGCTCGCAAAAACAGGTAAAATAAGAGGCCTAAAAGCGGTGAAAATTGCAGTTTCTCGTCCCGCCTGTGCGGGAATTGTAAGCGTAGCTTGATTGTTTTGGAATGGAGGCTTTCAGGATGGCCATGGAAAGTGCACTGAAGCATTCCCTGACGGCATTTGAAATAAAAAGGTACCTGCTCGAACTGGGGGCCACCCTGGTGGGTTTTGGCGATGTCAGCCAGGGCCTGGCCCGGGAATTACGGCACCTGCCGGTAGCCATTTCCCTGGCCATCCGGCATCCATCTCCCGGGCGAAACCTGATCAATACCAGCGGGGGGCCTATTTATTCCAACCGCTACCAGCATATAGATTTAAAACTGGAACAATTGCAGAAGCGCCTGGTGTCCTTGCTGAAGAGCCACGGATTTAAATGCCTGGCCATACCCCCTGATTCCCACCGGCACGATACCAGGTTTGTGGCCCGCCTGTACCCCCTCTTCCCGCACAAGACGGCGGCTACCTGTGCAGGTCTGGGCTGGATCGGTAAGAACGGCCTTCTGGTGAACGAAACCTATGGTCCCCGCTTGAGCTGGGCTACGGTGCTGACAAACGCTCCCCTGGAGGTCTGTGCTACACCCTATGTTTCCGGCCGTTGCGGCAAATGCCGCCGCTGTGTGGAAGCCTGCCCGGCCGGAGCCATTGCCGACCGGGAGTGGGTGCGGGATCAGGGGCTGGTGCCACATATCGATGTGGAGGCCTGCCGCCGCCAGCTGGAGATAAACCGGCAGCAGGTGGGGGAGGATATTTGCGGCCTCTGTATCCTGGCCTGCCCCCGGGGGCAGGCCAACCTCCAAGAAGCACGGGACCTCCGGATTTTAAGGTGAATACACATAATTTATCTCGTTCGGTAAGCGGGACGGTTTTTAAATAAGATAAATTGTCGAAAAATTAAGAATGCTCATTGAAATTTTGTGAAAAGGAAAGGATTAAAAGTGAAAATCAGGATAGTAAGCGGCTTTTTGGGGTCTGGGAAAACCACCTGTATTTGCAACATGCTGGAAAAGAGGGAAGGTATCACCGGCGTGCTGGTAAATGAGTTCGGTGATATCGGCATTGATGCTGAACTGATCCAGCGGGGAGAAGCGGTGGATATGATTGAGCTCCCCAGTGGCTGTATTTGTTGCACTCTGAGAAATGATCTCGTGCAGGCGGTAGAGGAAATAAAACCAGGGTCAACCCGGAACGTTTGATTATTGAACCATCAGGCCTAGCGGTGCCTTCGGGTATCCTGGAGGCTCTGGAACCAGTAAAGGAAAAATTGAGTTTGGAGATTGAAGCGATCATCGGTATCGTAGATGCCGACGGTTTTTTGCCCAACCTTGAGTCCGGCCTGTTTGGTGATTTCTATACCGACCAGTTGGCCAATTCCGATATTATTCTGATCAACAAGGTGGATTTGGTTTCGCCGGAAATGCTCCAAAAGGTAGAGGAAGAGATTCGCAAGTATAACCAGTCGGCGATCATCCTCCATACTGTAAACTGCCGGACCGAAATCCCGGCACTGGAAAAACATGAAGGAATTGATTATCTACATTTACACTTTGATCATGAATTTGACTCCCTCGCCATTACTCCGGGAGGTATTTTCCGGCGGGATGGCATTGAACAGGTCCTGCGGGACGCAAGAGAAGAAAAATTTGGTCATATCTATCGTGCGAAAGGAATTTTTCAAACCGGGGAGGGTTACTACAACTTTGACTTGGTCCACGGCCAGATCAATTTTAAGAAACTAAAGGGTGGGAGTGGCAATAAGTTTATCTTTATCGGCAAAGGTTTTGATAAAAAGGCGGTTGAGGAAAGCCTGGCCCGGGCCAGGACATAAAACCCGGGGAAGGAGAGATTACCTGGCATGGGCACCGTTGTAGAATGGAAAATCGGGGACGTTTGGACTCAAAAGGAACCCTTTTATCTCCCGGTGGGAAAGGAAATACAACTATTTGAAGCCGCGGCGGCTGGACGGCTGCCGGTGATGCTCAAGGGGCCCACGGGATGCGGGAAGACCAGGTTTCTTGAATATATGGCCTACCGGTTACACCGTCCCCTGGTTACCGTGGCATGTCACGAAGATTTAACCACTGCCGACCTGGTGGGGCGATATCTTTTAAAGGGTGAAGAAACAGTTTGGGTCGACAGACCGCTTACCACGGCTGTAAAACGCGGTGCCATCTGTTACCTGGACGAGGTGGTGGAAGCCCGCAAGGACACCATCGTGGTTATTCACCCCCTCACTGACGACCGGCGCTTTCTTCCACTGGAAAAAAAGGGGGAAGTAATTAAGGTGCCGGATACCTTTATACTTGTTAGCCGGAAAACGTGAATGTTTTTCCGGTCCGGGAAAAGAATCAGGCCCTGTTAAGATTAATGCTGGTGCACGAAATGGCTCATCTGGCGGAAGGCACTTACCGGTTAACCGCAGCCGAACTGGCGGAGGCGGCCCGGCGCACTGGTTTACCGGAGGCGCAACGGGGAGAAGTATCCTGTCTGGAAGAGTGGCTGGACCTTTTCCCGGACTATGCCCTGATGCGTACCGTTTTTGAACTGGTGGAAGACGCCCGGGTTGATCATCTTACCCGGGTGAGATATCCGGGACTGGTCCGGGAATACCATAAGTTTGGCAGGCTGGCGCCGGTGTCCTTTCCCTCCGGTACCCGGGAGGCCGGGCTGGCTTCCCTGGCCAGGTTGTCTTTGGGGCAGCCGGCCCCGGAAGATATGGCCATCGAGCCGGGTCTTCTTCTCCAGCAAAAAATATTTGCCAACCGGTCGGCTACCGTGAAGGACAGCCTGGAAGTGGCCGCCGCCTGGTACCGTTTTCTAGCAGAGAAGCCTGCTGCCGGAGGGCAAGCCCGTTACCCCCAAGCCCTCTACCGGGGCCGGTTACGGCCGGACCTTGTTGCCGTCAATGCCGAGGTGGAAGCTGAATCCTCGCCGGTAAAGAGCCGGCAGAGGGCTGAAAGCCGCCTTCGGGTTAAGCCGGGTCCGCCAGGTACGGCCACTGCCTACCGGACGGGCAAATTTTACGGTGCCTTAAAAAGCCTTTTGCAGGGCTTTTTCCAGGAAGAATACAGAGCCTACCGCAACGTTTACTACTACGATGAGTGGGACGTTACTGTGACCGGATACAAGCCTGACTGGTGCCGGGTGGGTGAAGTTGTTTTGCAGTCCAGCACCCGGCGGTTTGTGGAACAAACGTTAAGGGATTATTACGGCTTGATCAGCACTCTGAAAAGATATTTCGCCCTGTTACGTCCGGACCGCTTCCGGCGCTACCGCTGCCAGGAGGAGGGGGAACAGGAGGATATTGACGCCATTGTGGAGGCCTGGGCCGAGCGAGCCGTGGGGGCGCCGGCTAGCGGGTTCATGATCCGCCGGGATAAACGTTTGCGGGATGTGACGGTGGCCTTTTTATTGGACCTTAGCGGCTCCACGAACCAGGTTTTGGACAACGGAAAGACCATTCTGGATATTGAAAAAGAAGCGGTCATTATCATGGCCGAAGCACTGGAGGTGATTGGTGACCGCTACGCCCTCTACGGGTTTAACGGGGAAGGGAGACAGAAGGTTAATTTTTACATCGTTAAAGAGTTTAACGAGCCATACGGGCAGCAGGTCCAGCAAAAGTTCGGGGGTATGGTCAGTGATGGCCTCACCCGCCTGGGGGCGGCCATCCGGCATGCCACCAACAAGCTGCAATCGGTAGAGGCAGCGGTAAAACTGCTGCTGATCTTGAGCGACGGGCGACCCTACGATGTGGATTACTGCGCTCGAAAGGCAACAGCGATCTGCGCTCTTGGTTAAGTGCAGACTATACGCTTTATGCACGGGAAGACTGCCGCATGGCTCTTCGGGAAGCACGAATGAAATGCATAACGCCCTTTTGCATTACGGTGGATCGTAAGGGAAAGGAATATCTGGAGGAAATTTCTGGACCTGGCGGGTATGTGGTAATTGACGATGTGACCATGTTGCCGGAAAAATTGCCATTAGTTTATAAAAAGTTGACCGTTTAACGGAGGAGGAACATCTTATGCAAAACAATATCTGTGGAGCCGGTCTATCCGCACGCCCGGGAGAACCCTGCCCTCGTTGCGGAACTCCTGGCTTGCCTGTTCAGGTGGTCACCGTATCCAGTTTGG
>NZ_JBNATZ010000089.1:0-9678 GCF_049701015.1 Desulfofundulus sp. | reverse complement strand
AGCAGCTGACGGGCATTTTCCTTTTTGGCCGTCTCACCGGTAATAATCACCGCACCGCTCTCTACCCGGCCCGGTTCAACCCCCGCGGCCAGGTACTCCCTGGCTATAATCTCACTCACCGCCTGGGCGTCAATCAATTCTGGTGAAAGCAGCGGCGTAAAATAAATCGCACTGCGGTAGATAATTTGCTTGTCCACTATCTCCAGCCGGGGTACACTGGCTCCCGGCGCAGTATTGGCAATTAAGAGCCGGCTGAATACCAGCTGGGTGGTGGTGGTACCCACGTCTATGCCAACACTGATGATCTCCTGGGCGTCTTTAGCCACGCTCCGCCACCACTTTTCCCGTCGCTACAGGGGCAGGTTCACCCCGCTCGCTTTCGCGTCGTATATCTTCCTGATGAGGGTAGCCAGGTATGCACCCGCCTCAGCCGGCGGAGTACCTCCCTTGTGGATATTGGATACCACTGTATGATCGGCAATCAGTGTACCTTCGTGAGGCTGATATATCAGGTAGGCGCTCATGCTTTCGGCCGTCCCCAGGCCGGGGCGCTCACCTACCAGCAGGACGACCACTTTCGCCTGCACCAGCATGCCGATCTGGTCCATGATCTCAACCCGGCCGTAGCGCACCAGCACGCCTTTCCCAACTGTGAGGCCCTGTGCTTTAAGCCCTTCCAGCAGAGGCGGCAGAATATGGGGCAGGTTGGCAGAAATAGCACGGGAGCTGAGCCCGTCTGCTACCACCAGCTGTACATCCACACCACCCGGGCAGTGCTGGCGGATCTTTTCCACAGAGTCCGGTGACAGTTTCTTGCCCAGATCCGGGCGGGTCAGGTACTCATCCTTGTTCCTGACCTGGGACTGCACCGGTAGCAGGTCAAAACGCGCAGCCAGGCTCTCGTCAAGTTCGCTGAAAACGGCATCTTGAGCTACGGCATGGTCGGCACGGAACCGCAGTACCGTTCTGGTCAACGGACGTGGGCCAGAGCGCCAGACACCAATGCGTGCCGGGGTGGTAGACTTGAAGTACTCCAGTGCGGCCCGGTCCACCGGGTTCGGCACGAGAATCTCCTTCTGCAAATCCACCAGCGTCAGATCTTCGAGTTCTTCATCATCGTCTTCTTTGTTATCCACGCCGCACCCGCCACCATCCGTGCCAGGTGCCCGGTCACCTGCTACAGCAGGCGCGGAATAAGCTGTGCCAGCCGGTGACGGCTGAGCAGCTTTGCTCTCACCCTGTGGCTCTGTCCCGGTTGTAGCAGCATCCGGGCGGGCAAGCAACTGGGACAGCACTGCCTGCACAATCTCTTTGATCTGATCATCAGCTACCACTGCTACCTGCCCCCTTTCCCCGAGAATACTGATGCATCGCCAGCCCGGTCAGAAAGCCGGCCATTTTCCCACAAACCCATCTTTTCAAGCCAGGCTCTGAACTCGGGCAAGGGCGAAAGTCCAAGAAGCTGGCGCAGCGTAGCTATGTCGTGATAACTGGTACACTGGTAGTTCAGCATCACATCATCGCCCATGGGTATGCCCATGAAGTAGTTGATCCCGGCTGCCGTCAGAAGTACGGCCAGGTTTTCAATATCGTTCTGGTCCGCCTTCATGTGGTTGGTATAACATGCATCGCAGCCCATTGGTATTCCGGTCAACTTACCCATGAAGTGGTCCTCCAGACCGGCCCTTATGACCTGCTTGCTGTCATAGAGATACTCAGGACCGATAAAACCAACTACCGTATTTACCAGGAATGGAGCGAACTGTTTCGCCAAACCGTAACAGCGGGCCTCTAGCGTCACCTGGTCAGCACCGTGGTGGGCATCTGAGGAAAGTTCGGAGCCCTGACCGGTCTCAAAATACATTACATTGGGACCGGTAGCCCGCCCGTATTTGAGTGCAACCTCCCTGGCCTCCTGCAGCATGGCCACATTGATGCCGAAGGCTTCATTTGCTTTTTGCGTACCGGCCAGGCTCTGGAAAATCAGGTGGCCGGGAGCACCCTGCTGGAAGGCTTTCATCTGAGTGGTCACGTGGGAGAGAACGCAGATCTGCGTGGGTACCTCCCACTCCTGGATGAAATTGTACATAGCCTCAAGGAGGCGTGTGGTGCCGGCCACGCTATCCTCAACCGGGTTGACACCGATGACCGCATCGCCGATACCGTAGGAAAGACCCTCACGGATCGAGCTCAAAATACCTTCGGGGCTATCAGTAGGGTGGTTGGGCTGAAGGCGTACGCCCAGACAACCAGGTACACCGATGGTGGTGTTGGCACGCGCAGTGATATTAATTTTGCGCGCCCCATATATCAGGTCCATGTTGGTCATCAACTTGGCCACCGCCGCCACCATCTCACTGGTCAAACCGCGGCTGATACGCTGGATAGCCGCACCATCGGTACTATCACTCAGAATGAATTCGCGGAGCTCCGCCACGGTCCAGTTTTTAATCTCCTGATAAATCGGCTCATTGACATTGTCATCAATAATACGGGTGACCTCGTCAATCTCATAAGGCACAACCGGGTTCTTACGCAGGTCCTCGAGAGTCAATTCGGACAGCACAACCTTGGCGGCAATTCTTTCTTCCGCCGAAGCTGCGGCAATGCCGGCCAGAATATCCCCGGATTTTTCCTCATTGGCTTTGGCCAGCACATCTTTTACATCTTTGAAGCAGAAAGTACGGCCAAATAACCTTGTCTTGAGCTTCAACGTATTCCGGCCTCCTTTAGTTCAGTTCCTCCTCGGCCTTGGCCAGGATGGCAAATTCTTCCTCGGGGGCCTTGGCCACCAGGTGGTGACGGCTGTACAGCCAGAAGTACATGACAAAGAGCAGGTAGACCAGGGCCGTCCAGAGGATGACCTTGGGCGCGTAGAAGAAACCGGCAAACAGCGCGACGATGGCAAGTATGAGAGCAATCACGGGTGTTAGCGGATATCCTGGTACTTTATAAGGACGGTGCAGCTTTGGTTCTCTGACCCGGAGCACCAGAGCGGAAAGCATCATCATAATGTACGAAATTACCGCTCCGAACACCGCAATTTGAATCAAAATGTCGCCGTTTCCAATGATCGCCGAGGTGATGCCGATTACACCGCCCACCAGAATGGCCACATAGGGGGTGCGGAAGCGCGGGTGTACAATGGAAAGGAAGCGGGGCAGGTAACCAGCTCTGGAAAGTGCAAACACGGCACGACCGGCACCAAAGATGATGCCGTTGAAGCTGGCAATCAGGCCGGCTAGTCCGATGATGCCCAACAGCTTGATCACCCAGTGGGCGTTGCCGTAAACCGCACCCAGAGCTTCTGGCAGCGGGCTGCCGGAAACGCTCATCGCTTTCGCTCCACCGGTACCCGCGGCCAGGAACAGCACCGTAAAGGCTGCGATCAACAGGGTAATGATTGACGTAATCAAGCCCTTGGGCATATCCTTGGCCGGGTCGTTACACTCTTCGGATACCAGGGGCAGTCCTTCTATGGCCAGGTAGAACCAGATGCCGTAAGGAATGGCCGCCCAGATGCCGAGCAGGCCGAAGGGCAGAGCCCTGGTGTTTCCAGCAGCGGGAGCAATCTCGAGCAGTTTGGTGGCATCAAAATGCGGGAAAGCGAATACGGCAAAGATTACAAGACCAATCAGGGCAGTAACAGTAACAGCCAGTTCAAAGTTCAGGGTTGTTTTGGCACCGAAAGTGTTCATGGCGAGGAAGATGATGAAAACGCCGGTTACGAGTACCCACTTGGGCAGGCCGGGGAAAATAAAGGTAATATAACCGGCAATACCGTTTGCAATAACCGCGGGTGCCAGCACATATTCCAGTACCACGCCAATCCCCGCCAGGTAACCGCCCCAGGGCCCCATTGCCTTGCGGGCAAAGGCATAAGCTCCTCCGGTAAAGGGAATGGCCGTAGCCAGTTCAGAAATGGTGAGACACATGGTGGTGTACATGATGCCCATTAAAATGGTGGCCACGAACAGGCCCCAGAACCCACCGGCGCCTATACCAAAGTTCCAGCCAAAGTAGTCGCCGGAAATCACATAGCCCACCCCGAGGCCCCAGAGAAGCAAAGGACCAGCAAACCTTTTCAGCTGCCTTTTCTCCAGATAATCCGCCTCGCAGGCCGTTTGTCCAACAACCTTTACATTGGGTTCCTGCATTTACTTGCGATCCTCCTTACCTTTGATGTGGAAAGCCTGATTTTATTACCTGTACCCGAAACCCTGCGTGTTTATTTTTTCTCACCACCTCCCGTGGTTAAAATAAAACAGGCCCTTCCCCGGCCGGAAGAATCACCGGTGTTTTCACCACCAGGATTTCCGTCCGGAAAAGGGCCACCCTGCCCGGGTATTCTTTTGTCAGTGTACAGCTTTACCTGCCTGCATCAACCTCTGCTGCTTTTCAAGCTGCAGTTTTTCCTGCAATAAAACTTTATATCGTTTTATTTTTTTTATTTCCCTGTATTGTTGGACAGCAACATGGACTGCCGGTGAAAGATCCTGTTTCATGACAGGCTTGGTCAGGTAACCCATCACACCGGCCTCTACAGAACGCCTGATTATGTCCGCATCGCTGTATGCGGTCAGAAGCAGCACCGGGGCCAGCTTCATCCCGCCGATCATCTTGGCCGCCTTGATCCCGTCCATGCGGGGCATCCTGACATCCATAATCACCAGGTCGGGTTTTAACTTTTTGGCCAGGTCCAGTGCTTCTATACCATTGCGTGCCTCACCCACCACCTGGCAACCCAATTCGACCAGCATCTCTTTTAAGTCCATGCGCGTAATTGCCTCGTCATCAGCCACCACAATGCGGTATTTTCCCTCGTGCATGATCAGCTTCCTTCCTGCGGAAAGATGAGCTCTGCTCTGGTCCCCTGTGAGAGTGATACAATGTTCAACTCACCCCCCAGATTTTCACGGGCCAGCGTTACGGCGATCTGCAAGCCCAGGTTGGTCATGCTTTCCAGGGAAAAGCCTTCCGGCAGCCCTTTGCCATTATCAGTAACGCTGATGATTACAGTCTTGCCACCTGAAATATCAACATTGATCTGCCCCTTTTCCCTGCCGGACAGCCCGTGTTCCAGAGCATTTTGCAGCAGCTCATTAATTATGATGGCCACAGGGATTGCTTTCTCCGAAGAGAGATATATTTTATCGCCCCGCACATTAATTGCCAGCCCACTGTCTGCCGATACCATACCCTCCCGCAGCATACCGGCAATCTTGTCAATACAACTTTTCATTTCAATAATTTCGGGACTTTCCCGGGAGAAAAATTCATGCACCAGGGCAATGCACTTGATCCTGTTAATACTTTCCTGAAACGCGTGCTTAACTTCCGGAACATCAACCCTGCGCATCTGCAGGCGCAGTAGGCTGGCAATGGTCTGGAGATTGTTTTTCACACGGTGGTGGATTTCTTTAATCACAGTTGACTTGGCAACCAACTGTTTTTCTTTCTGCCGGAGTTCGGTAATATCTCGCAACAAGTATACACTGCCCTTGACCCTATCGCTCTCCAGCAGGTGAAGAGAGCGTACCAGCAGCGTCCGGTTACCGACCACAATTTCTTCCATATCCAGCTGGTCCAATTCCTTGGTGAAAATAACCTTCAACTGGGGCACGTTCTGGATTATGTCCTCTACTGTACGGGGGACGAAATACCTGCCCGTCAGGGCGGTAAACAAATCTTCCGCCACCTTGTTGAAATAGGCCACTTCCCCATTTTCATTGGTCACCAGCAGGGCATCGTGAATCAGGGTGGGCAGCACATTGCCCATCGAATCCAGGTTGAACAGGGTGTCAGTGAGTTTCTGCGTGGTTTCCGACAGGAACTTGAGCGATTTTTCCTGCTGTACCTGGCGGCTGTCATCCCTCTCCATAATCAGTACGGCAATTACATCACCGCCAGCACCCCGCACCGGAAGCACAGTCTGGGCTATAGGCACCCCTTCCTGACTGATACCACGCACATTGAAGACCGGCTTTTCGGTAGTGAAGGCCTGAAAAACAGCAGGTTCATTTTCAATGTAGGCAGCCTGTCCCAGCACTGAACTGCGGTAAAGGGAGGGTGCGGTACGCGGCCTGGCTTCCGCCACCACCGCTGCAACCCGCTTATCCTCGGTGAGCATGTCTATAAAGACATCAGCCCCCGCCAGGTCAGCAAAGTACTGAAGATTGGCAGCCAAAGAAGTGATCACCTGCAAGTCGTGTTCATTTATATGTTCACCATGCTTGTATGACCTGTATTGCAACAACCGGCAAGCCAGTTCAGGCAGATACCCTGCTTCCATTTTGCCGCGTCCTCCATTTCCTTCACCGGGCTGGACTTAGCCACTACCCGAGGAAACTGGAAACATTTCCTGCTGGGTCCTGTTACCAAAAAAGCCCTCTGCTTGCCGGCATAAACTACCCGCAAATCAGAAGGCTTCCGCACCCTGGCTATTCTTTTTAAAATTCTTTGTAAAAAGCCAAAGTTCGATTTCTACTTACATAATACATTATCCCGGCATAAAAAGCAAGCACTTTTTATTTTGAAAGTTTTAGAAATACAAATCGCCCTCCAGAATCTGGCGGGCCACCTGCCCCATCTTCTGCTGGTGGACCATACTCTGCCGGCGGATAAAAGAGTAAGCTTCTTCTTCGCTCATGCCTTTTTCCTGCTGCAGCTTTGCTTTGGCCTGCTGAATTGCCTCCCTGTCCGCCAGCTGTTCACGCAACTGGTGAACATCCAGCTGTACTTTTTTCAGTTCTGCAAACCTGGCCTGAGCAAGCTGTATAGCTGCTTTAAGTCTGTCTTCCTGCAGTGGCTTGACCAGGTAGGCCATGACACCGCTCTCCATAGCTCGCTTGATAGTTTGTTCATCACTGTACGCAGTAACCAGGATCACCGGCGCCAGCCTGAGGCGGCTTACCTCCCCGGCCACTCTGAGTCCGTCGATACCGGGCATCGCCACGTCCAGTACGACCAGATCCCAATTTTTTTCTTTGAGCATGGTCAGTGCCTGCGCACCATTCTGGCACTGACAAACCTCGCTTGCCCCCATTTCGGAGAGCATCTGCGCCAGGTCCAGACGAAAAATGGGATCGTCCTCGGCCAGCAGTACCCGCATCCTGTACACCTCTCGCCAGGTTTTCCTCTCACCGCAACTTGACAGAATTATTCATATAATTAATATAACACATAACTATAATATTTTAAAGACCTGGCAGGTAACAGATTTATCCTGAAACCGGCGGCCGTATCCAATCCATTCGGCTATGTTCAAACAATTCCCACTTTGCGTAGAAAAGCACACAGGCTGTACAGCCGGCGGGCGGCGGGACCGCCGCTTTCCAGAAGCAGGTGGCGGGTGGGCTGCAGACCCTGCCCGTCCACCTTGTCGTCGGACAGGTACATGGCCAGAAGACCCTGCACGACAGTTATATGGAAATGAGGATCGGGCAGTTCCGCAGCCAGGGCCAGAGACCGGTCCAAAAAATACTTCAACCGTTCAGCAGCCTGCCGCCCGTCCCGGTAACAGGCAACGAAGTTTAAGTCGCCACCTTCCACATCTTCCTGCTGGTCGATAAAGTAATCCAGTAAAATGTGCAGCCCGCAGATCCACGGGAAATAGGCGGCGGTGACTTTTTCCACCTCATCGGAATTATAGTCTCCCCGGGCCGCCAGGGCGAAAAGGGCGAAGATGCCGATCGTTGAGCCTGTAGCAGCGGCCAGTTCCCACCAGTACAATTTTTCCGGCATACTTTCCAGCAAGGGTCCCAGCCAGCTCTTCAGGCTTTTCACCCGCTGGGACCACTCGATGTGCTTGTACACCTGCAGCAGGCAATAAAGTTCAGCCAGCCGGCAGGCCTTCTCCCGAAGCGGCCCGTAGGCGGGCAACCGGGCCAGGGCCTGCTGGCAGGAGCGCACCAGTTCCCGCAGGTACCCGCCGTCCTCACGGTAGGGATACAGGGCATAATAATCGCCGCCTGATACCCCGGGTGAAAGGGCGTCCATAAAGGCCCGGTGCAGTCTGTGAAAGGCCTCCCCGTCCTGTACCCCCGCGCGGTCGCACAGATTATCCAGGTAGTCACTGATAGTCTGCAGGGCCACAATGGCCCGGACCAGCTCCCGGCGGTGGTTGCCGGTCCAGGCACTGAAAACGCTACCACCCTGGCAGTGAAATGCCTTTTTGCCGATGCTGGCCAGGGCCATCCGGCGCAGGTGCGGCTCAGGGCAACGCGAAGCCATCAGCCGCCAGTTTTTCAACTCCCGGGCCACCTCCGGAAAGGCCAGAAAAAGAAACCGTCCCATCAAAGCGAGGCGAGACATCACTGACACTCTGCCCGGGGCAGGCTTTAAATCCTGGCAGGGCACCATGGTACCAGCTCCTCCCCAAAAGCCTGGTGCATATGGTATTTTTTCGGTCCCGGGCATGGGTTATGCGCTTAAAAACCAGCCGGTTTAACCGGCGGCGACCGGCGGCTGGAAGGTAGTCCGGGACCGGTTTTTTTCCCGGTGCCTTTCCAGGGCCAGGTCAATTAACCGGTCGAGCAATTCCTGGTAAGGAATACCGGTGGCTTCCCACATCCTGGGGTACATGCTGGTACGGGTAAAACCCGGGATGGTATTGATTTCGTTGATCAGCACGGCCCCGTTATCCCGGCGCAGGAAAAAGTCCACCCGGGCCAAACCGGCACAATCCAGGGCCTTAAAGGCACGAATGGCCAGTCTCTGCAGTTCCAGCATGGTTTCGGCCGGCAGTTGAGCCGGAACGACCAGCCTGGATTTACCTTCCACGTATTTGGCTTCGTAATCGTAAAATTCATTCAAGGGAATTATTTCTCCCGGCAGGGAAGCCATGGGATTATCATTGCCCAGGACGCTTACCTCAATTTCCCGGGCATCCGCAAATTCCTCCGCGATAATCTTGCGATCGTACGACGCTGCGAGCTCTATGGCCTGCTGCAGCTCATCACGGTTCCTCGCCCTGGATATGCCCACGCTCGAACCCAGGTTGGCCGGTTTGACAAAGACTGGATAACCCAGCTGTTCCACCAGGTCCAGCACCGCCCCGGGATTCAGCTCCCAATCACGGCGCAGGAAATGGCAGAAACGCACCTGGGGCAGGCCATGCTGGGCAAAGACGGTTTTCATCATTACTTTATCCATACCCACGGCTGAAGCCATCACCCCCCCACCTACATAGGGGATATTGGCCAGCTCCAGAAGCCCCTGCACGGTACCATCTTCACCAAAGGTACCGTGCAAGACCGGAAAGGCCACGTCAATGGGGCGCAGCTGTTCCACTCTTACGCTTCCATCCTCGACAGGAGCCAGGCCCCCATAAGTGGGGTCTGCCAGCAGAGCGACCCTTTGCCCCAGTTGCTCCGGGTCCTGTCCGGCCAGCATCTGTGCCGGTTCAACACCTGCGAACCATTTTCCTTCCGGAGTGATAGCCACGGGAACAATCTCATACTTATCTTTATCCAGGGCTTCAATCACCGAAGCCGCCGAGTTTAAGGAAACCTGGTGTTCCCCCGAACGCCCCCCAAAGATCACTGCCACCCGTTTTTTTGTCATCAAGCCGTCCCCTTTCGCCAGCTTTTTAATAATTTATTCCTGAGAACAAAAGAAAAACACTTTTTAAATATCTTATCAATAACAAGAAAGGGTGGGTAGTCCCACCCGCTTTTT
>NZ_JBNATZ010000088.1:0-9771 GCF_049701015.1 Desulfofundulus sp. | reverse complement strand
CCTGGTGGCAGAGCTGCTTTTGCAGAAGCATGGTGGTTTCCACGTGATGGATGGGCACGTGCCCCGGCCCTTCCACCATCACCTGCACCCCTTTTTCCCTGGCCCGGGCCACCAGTTCCCCCGCCACCAGCAGACCCTGGATCTGGGAGCCGTCCAGGGAATCGGCAATACACCCGGGACGGATGGCATCGCCCAGGCTCAAGGTTACGTCGTACTCCCTCAGAATGTCCAGTACCCGGTCAAAATCTTCATAGAGGGGATTTTCCTTCCTGTTATGCAGCATCCAACCGGTGAGGAAAGCGCCGCCCCGGCTGACAATATCCGTCACCCGGCCGGTTTTCTGGAGGCGCTCCACCACCTCAAAATTCAAGGCGCAGTGAATGGCCATAAAATCAATGCCCGCGGCGGCCTGCTTTTCTATGGTTTCAAACATGTCCTCCGGGGTCATAGCCACAATGCCGCCCCTCTTCTCGATGGCCTCAATGCCAGCCTGGTAGATGGGCACACTTCCCACGGGAACCGTAGCCCTTTCGAGGCTTAACAAGCGCATGCCGTCGATGTCCCCCCCGGTAGAGAGGTCCATAATGGCATCGGCCCCGGCGGAAATGGCCACCTCGATCTTGCGGGCCTCCATTTCCGGGTCGTCCCGGTCGCTGGAGGTGCCGATGAGGGCATTCACCTTGGTCCGCAGGCCCCGCCCGATGGCGCAGGTCCGGATCCCTTTCCGCAACCTGTTTTTCGGGATGACGATTGTACCTGCAGCCACCCCGGCACGGATGAATTCCGGATCCACTCCTTCCCGCCGGGCCACCTTCTCCATCTCCGGCGTGATGCGGCCCTCCCTGGCCGCCAACAACTGGGTCATCACCTAACACACCCCCTGCTCTTTGCCCAGATATTCCCCTACTACCTGCATGGCACAGTACTTGCCGCACATGGCGCACGTCCGGTGAGAACCACGGCTGCGTTCCCGGCGAAGGGCACCGGCCCGGCCGGGGTCGAGGGCCAGTTGGATTTGCCTCTCCCAGTCCAGGGCCTTGCGTGCCCGGGACATTTCCAGGTCCCACTGCGCCGCCCGTGGTTCCCTGGCCACGTCGGCCGCATGGGCGGCAATACGGGCGGCAACAACCCCTTCCCGCACCTGCTCCACATCGGGCAGTCCCAGGTGCTCCGCAGCGGTGACATAACAGAGAAATTCCGCCCCGGCCCAGGCTGCAAGGGCCCCGCCGATGGCTGCCGTAATATGGTCGTACCCAGGGGCGATGTCCGTAACCACCGGGCCGAAGACAAAATAGGGTGCCCCGTGGCAAATCTGCTTTTCCAGCTGTACGGTGGCCTTCAGGTGCCCCAGGGGGACGTGCCCCGGTCCTTTCACCATCACCTGCACCTGCTGTTGCCGGGCCCGGGCCACCAGTTCCCCCAGCACCACGAGTTCCTGCACCTGGGCCGCGTCCAGGGAATCGGCCAGGCAGCCGGGACGCCACCCGTCGGCCAGGCTCAAGGTAACATCGTAGCGGCGGCAGATCTCCAGCAGCCGGTCGAAATGCTCATAAAGAGGATTCTCCCGCTGGTTGTAAATCATCCAGCCCATTAAGTGGCTGCCCCCGTGACTGACCAGGTAATCGATGCGGCGGTGCTTTCTGGCCGCCCGCAGGGTCTGCCACGTGGTGGCACAGTGCAGGGCCAGAAAATCCACTCCGTCGGCCGCCTGCCGCTCGATTACCTCGAACATCTCGTCCACCTTCATTTTGACCGCCGCCCCGTACTTCTCCCGGGCTTCCGCCAGGGCCTGGTACACTGGCAGGGTACCCACGGGCGTGGTGGTTGCGGCCAGCACGGCCCGCCGGGCACCGTCAATGTCACCACACACGCTCAGATCCATGAGGGCATCGGTACCTGCTTCCAGGGCTGCCCGTACTTTGGCCACCTCCCCCTCGATGGTGTCCCTTTCCCCCGCCAGGCCCACACTGGCGCTCACCTTCACAGCAAGGCCCGTTCCGATACCCACGGGATCGATGTTCTTTCTCATGCGGTTGCGTGGTATGACGATGGTGCCTTCCGCTACTCCCCGGCGGATAAATTCCGGGTCCACCCCCTCCCGCCCGGCCACCCTTTTCATCTCGGGCGTGATCTCACCGGCCAGAGCCCTGGCCATTTGTGTTGGCATTTCCGCAACACCTCCATGGATGAAATAAAATAAAAAGTCCCCAGCCAAAAACAACCATCTGGCTGAGGACTTTACCATCATCCTCCGCGCACGGCCGCCCTTTCTCGCGAGAGCAGCCATTCCCTCAAACAGGCAGGTCTCCTGGCTAACGGATCATAGCTCCTTCCACCCGGCCTTCCCAGCTGACACTCAGCCATGTGTAGCTCCCTTCAGCGCAACTCTCTCGCTAGCAATAACAAGCTCACATTGCCAAGGGGTTCACCTGAACTGAGTGATGGCCAGTGACCGCTTCAAGCTCCCCGACTACAGTGGCGGGACCGCGCCGTTTCCGGGTGGTATGCCACCCGTCCGGACTTCCCTATTCTCCCCTTCATGAGGCACCTGTTTGACTATTCAATTATTACCATTATTTTATCACATCCTCACCTCCGATCAAGAATGAAATTTGTGAGGAGGTCAAAAGCTTTGGGGTAGCGACAGGGGCACTATCGGCACCCCGATGCTGTGTCCCCCGCCCAGTACGATGGATACTGTAGGTTTGGAAAGGCTGGCGATCATTTCTGCAATAGCCAGGCCCGCCTCCACATCCCCACCCACCGTGTTCAATACCACCAGCACGCCTTCCACATCCGGGCTCTGCTCCAGAGCCACCAGTTGAGGGATGAGATGTTCATACTTGGTGGTCTTGTTTTGCGGTGGTAATACCAGGTGGCCTTCAATCTGGCCTACAATGGTCAAACAGTGAATGTTGCTTTTAACTTCAGGCACGGAACTGGACCCCATCTCTTTAATGGATTCCATACTTTCCTTAGTACGCCCCTGTACCCGTTGGGGCGCCGGAGTAGACCCGGGGTTATCGGTTTCCCGCTTGGGGGGCGCAACAGGCTCTTCCGGAGGGTTTTCCGGAGGCGTGCACGGGTACTCTCCCTCGTGGCCCCATATAGTCCAATCACCAGGCACTTTTACCCATCCTCTCACAGGTTTTTCTCTCTTCTCTAGTATGGTTATGTGAAGGGATAAAATACACATATAAACACAAACACGGGCTACCTGAACCCGCGTTCCACCGGAGCCACGCTACCTGCGTTCGCCTTGCCAATACGGTTTTTATGTATGCATCAGGGAAACCCGGCGCATGTAAAGAGCCGGAAGGCCTTTGTCCCAGGACCTTCCGGCTTTCCAGTATGCGGTGTTCATACTTCCATGATTATGGGCAGGATCATGGGCCTTCTCCTTGTTTTTTCGTAGAGGAACTTTCCTAACACGTCTCTCACCTGTGACTTGATAGCCGCCCATTCCGAAAGACCCCGATCGTTACACTTCTCCAGGGCCTCCTTGACCCTTTGCCGGGCTTCTTCCATCAATTGCTCGGACTCCCGCACATAAACAAAGCCTCTTGAGACAATATCCGGCCCGGCCATAACCTGACCCAATTCGCGATTGATAGTTACGACTACGATCAAGATCCCGTCCTGGGAAAGCTGCCTGCGGTCGCGCAGTACAATGTTACCCACATCACCCACGCCCAGACCGTCCACCAGCACGCGCCCCGCCGTTACCCGCCCGGCAATACGCCCGGAACGACGGGTAAACTCCAGCACCTGGCCGTTTTCGGCCACAAAAATATGCTCCGCCGGAATACCCATGGTGCGGGCCAGCTCCGCATGTTTGATCAACATACGGTACTCACCGTGTACCGGCACGAAAAACCGCGGCTTGACCAGATTGATCATCAGTTTAAGCTCTTCCTGGCTGGGGTGACCGCTCACATGAATACCCGAAACCGCCTCATAGATGACATGAGCACCCTGCTTGAAGAGCTGATCGATAATACGCGCCACCAGCTTTTCGTTGCCCGGGATGGGGGTAGCAGAAATAATAATGGTATCACCAGGAAGAATTTCCACCTGCCGGTGGTCCCCCAGCGCCATCCTGGTAAGGGCCGACATGGGCTCACCCTGACTACCCGTACACAAGAAGACCACTTTATTTTTGGGTAGACGGTTGGCTTCTTCCAGTTCTACCAGGGTTCCTTCGGGAATATGAAGATAACCCAGCTCGTGGGCTATATTGATCACATTAATCATGCTGCGGCCAATTACCGCCACCTTGCGGTCGTAACGGTGAGCGGTGGTAATAGCCTGTTGCAAGCGGTGAACATTGGAAGCAAAGGTGGCTATAATGATGCGTTCCTTAGCCTGACGGAATGTTTCATCAAAGGTGGCTCCGACCATACGCTCTGACATGGTATAACCGGGTCGTTCCACATTGGTACTGTCAGAGAGCAACACCAGCACGCCCCGTTCCCCTAATTGAGCCAGACGATAAAAATCTGTAACTTCTCCGTCCACGGGGGTCTGATCGATTTTAAAGTCACCGGTATGCACAATAACTCCAACCGGTGTATGAACGGCCACGGCTACCGCATCAGGAATACTGTGGGATACTCTGATAAATTCCACTTTAAAGGGACCAATCGTCACGGTATCCCTGGGTTTAACCACCTCCAGATTTGCCTCACCGGCCACTCCTTGCTCCTTCAGCTTACCCTGGAGCAAACCCAGGGTGAGCCTGGTCCCATAAATGGGCACGTTCAACTGCTTCAGCACATAAGGCAGCGCACCGATGTGATCCTCGTGTCCGTGGGTAAGCACTATACCTCGCACAGCATCTTTATTCTCCAGAAGATAAGTGATATCGGGGATTACCACGTCGATCCCCAACATCCCTTCCTCCGGAAACATTAAACCGCAGTCTATGACCAGGATATTTTCCCCAAACCTCACCGCCATTATGTTTTTGCCGATTTCACCAAGTCCCCCGAGGGGGATCAGAGCCAGTTTCGGTTCCTTGGCCAAAAATGCACCTCCCCATTGTTTTTTCAAATAAAGTTTATAGTTGCACGGCTACGGTGAGAAAAAACAGGAGAAGGCGGGGAAAATATTCCTTTATCAACTCAAGCCCTGCCGGAAATCAATCAAGCCCCATGGTAATTATACTGGATTACCCCGGACTTATACAAGGTCACAACCTTCCCGCATGATAAAAAATAAAAAATGGGGATGACTTCCCCAATTGAACACCCTTAATATCGCGCCCCACGGGCCAAGGAAGGTTATAACGCGCAAAGGCTTAAATCAATTGCAGGCTCGCCAGTACGTTTTTAATGGTTTCCTTCTCCTGAGCTGTGGCTTCGACCAGAGGCAGACGGGGCCCCCCCACCTGATAACCCAGCATATTGAGAGCGGCTTTGACAGGAACCGGATTGGTAGTTATGAACATTACCTTAAAAACCGGGAAAAGTTCCAGGTGAATCTGTGTGGCCAGGGTCGTGTTCCCGGCCGTAAAAGCATTGACCATCTCCTTAATCCGCGTCCCCACCACATGAGAGCAAACACTGACCACACCCTTGGCTCCTAAAGCCATCATAGGCAGGGTCAGAGAATCATCGCCGCTGTAGATGGCAAAATCATCAGGTAGAGACCGGCGTAATTCACTGACCTGATCCAGGTTGCCGGATGCTTCTTTGATTGCGACAATATTCTCGATCTGGGCCAGCCGGAGTACCGTGGCCGGCAGAATGTTAACCCCCGTCCGGCCGGGAATGTTGTAAAGCATTACAGGAAGATTGGTACTGCTCGCCACGGCTTTAAAGTGTTCATACAGCCCTTCCTGGGACGGCTTGTTGTAGTAAGGCGCAACGAGCATGACGCCGTCCACCCCCACCTTTTCGGCCATCTGGGTAAGGGTGATACTCTCGGCAGTGTTGTAGCTCCCGGTCCCGGCAATTACCGTAGCCTGCCCGCCGACCTCTTCCACCACCACCCGGAAAAGTTCAATCTTTTCATCCCTGGTCAGGGTGGGGGACTCGCCGGTGGTACCACAAACTACCAGTCCATCGGAACCGGATTGTACCAGATAACGAGCCAGCTTCCTGGCTTGCTGAAAATCCACCGCCAGATCCTTTCCAAAAGGCGTTACCATGGCGGTGAGCACACGCCCAAAATCAACGGCCAAAATATTCACCTTCCTTCTTCCGTTTTAAGGCGTACCCTTTACCCACTACCTATACGCCACTGATAAACTGACGATGCAGCGCGCGGACAGCTCTTTCCATATCCTCCTGCCTGACCAGTACCCAGATGGTGGTATATGAATCGCTGGACTGCAGAATGGGGATATTTTCTCTGGTCAAGGCATCCACGATTGAGGCCATTACACCCGGAACACCGGTCATGCCCGCCCCTACGGCGGCCACTTTGGCACAACCCGGTATAATCTCCGCAACAAAACCCGTGTTTTCCAGCACCTGAGCGGCTTTCTCGGCTACCTCCTCCTTAACGGTGAATACCACCTGATCAGGATAAACATTGATAAAGTCAAGGCTAATACCCGCCAGGGCCAGGCCCTTGAACAAACGGCGCTGCTGTTTTAAACCTTCCGGACCTTCATCTATAGCTACTTTGAACTGGACTATGTTTGGAATTTGGGTAATCCCTGTAATCATCCGGTCTCTGGTAATATCAATTGTTCCCTTATATACTTCACCGGAACTCGTCACCAGTGTGCCGGGAGCATCGCTAAAAGTAGATTTTACCCTTAACGGGATATTTTTTTGCATTACTATTTCCACCGCCCGGGGGTGCACGACCTTGGCCCCTTCATGGGCCAGCTGGCAGATCTCGTCGTAAGTCACGATGTCTCTGGCCACAGCATCGCTTACGATGCGTGGGTCGGCAGTCATGATCCCCTCCACATCGGTATAAATATCAACATACTCGGCATTAAGTGCCACCCCGAGGGCAGCGGCGGTCGTATCACTGCCTCCCCGGCCCAGGGTGGTAATCTCACCTTCCTCGCTGATACCCTGGAAACCTGCCACCACCACTATCTTGCCCTCCCGGGCGTGTTTTAAGACAGCCTCGGGTTTAACACGCAGGATCCTTGCCCCGGTAAAGTTGTTATCAGTAATAATTCCAGCCTGGGCACCGGTGAGAAAAATCGCCGGGTGACCCATTTTTTCCAGGGTGGCCACCATCACCACGCCAGAAATAATCTCACCACAGGACATCAGCAGGTCCATTTCCCGGGGAGCAACATTCCGGTTTATCTGCTTGACCATATTGATCAGGGTATCGGTAGCATAAGGGTCCCCATTGCGCCCCATGGCTGAAACCACAACTACCGGCATATAACCTTCTTCTTTCGCTGCCACCACCTTGGCAGCCACCATTTCCCGCCCCTGTGGCGTGGCTACAGACGTCCCACCGAATTTTTGCACTAAGAACCTCATTTATTGCCTCCCCCGAAGACAACGGTATTTAATCAGTAGTTCGGCAATTTGAACGGCATTGGTAGCTGCGCCCTTTCGCAACTGATCTGCCACCACCCACAGGTTGAGCCCCCGTTCGGTGGAGTTATCCTCCCGGATGCGGCCTACAAAAACTTCATCCCGGTGTGAACAGAAGAGAGGCATGGGGTACTCTTTCCGGGCCGGGTCATCCAGGACCACAATACCCGGGAAATTTGCCAGTACCTCTCTGGCCTTCTGGGCCGTGAGCTTTTCCACGGTCTCCACATTGACCGATTCGGAATGACTGCGGTAAACCGGAACCCGGACGGTAGTCGCTGTAATGGCCAGCTGGTCATCATGGAGGATTTTCCGGGTTTCCTTTACCATCTTCCACTCTTCTTTAGTATAGTCCATCTCCTGGAATACATCAATGTGGGGAATGAGGTTAAAAGCTATTTGATAGGGAAAAACTTTCGGCAGGTGCTCCCGGCCATCCAGAACAGCCCTGGTCTGGACAGTAAGCTCTTCGATAGCCTCCATTCCGGCACCGGAAACAGCCTGATACGTGGAAACCACCACCCGTTTGATGCCTGCAACGTCCTTGATTGCCTTTAGAGGAACCACCATAATGATTGTGGAACAGTTCGGGTTGGCAATAATCCCCCGGTGCCACTTGACATCTTCGGGGTTAACCTCGGGCACCACCAGCGGGACCTGAGGGTCCAAACGGAAGTTGCTGCTGTTGTCAATCACCACACAGCCCCGTTCCACTGCCGCCGGGCCGAATTCTTTACTGGCAGCACCGCCGGCAAACAGTGCAATATCCATACCGTCAAAGGAATCAAAGCTGGTTTCCTCAACCGTGTACGTTCTGCCCCGGAAAACCATTTGCTTTCCGGCAGAACGGCTGGTGGCACACAATTTCAGCTCCCCAACGGGAAAATTTCTTTCTTCCAGTACCTTTAAAATTTCCTGCCCCACCGCTCCGGAGGCACCTACAACCACTACATTGTACAAAGAAAAATTCCTCCTTTCAGAAGCAATCATCTCAAATCTATTTTATCGGGCCTCTCACCATTAAATGGCACGTCCCCTTTAAGATCAAAAAACTCGGCCCGAATCAGTCCTCAACGGGCCTCACCTGAAAAATTCTCCCCGGCTCCCCCGCAACCAGCATCACGATACATTTATGAGTACAGGCTGTATTTGCTTTCCCTCCAGTGCCAGAAGAACTGTCTCGACAATGAGATCCATCTTTGCCTTCAGAGAGTTGGGTTTCTCAAGCGGGTTATCCTGGCCGAAAGGAACAAGGTAGATATTCTTGGTATTTAAAAGCAGACCCAGGTTCCTGGCGTTCATGCCCAACCCGTCGTTGGTGGAAATAGCCAGAACCACCGGGCGCAGGTTGCGCAGGTGAGCTTTAATAGCCATCAGGACCGGGCTATCGGTGATACCGTTAGCCAGCTTGGCCAGCGTATTGCCCGTACACGGGGCCACCACCAGCACGTCTAAAAGCTTGCCCGGGCCGATGGGTTCAGCACCTGTTATAGTGTTTATGGGTACATGACCGGTAATTTTTTTCAAAAGATCTTTCCACTTTTGAGCGGGACCATATTTGGTATCAGTACTATCTACCACTGCACTGACGATCGGGTAGACAACAGCGCCTTCCCTGACCAGATTCTCGACCTGGACCATAACCTCATCCAGGGTACAGTGGGAACCGGTAACGGCGAAACCCACCCGTACATCTTTTAAGCGCATGACCAGCACCTCCGCTAGAAGCCGGAAGCTAGAGGGCCAACTGTTCGGCCAGCAGCCGGGGAACAACCCGGGCCAGGATTTCCCCGGCAGTCCGCGGTGCCACCCTGCCGGGTAACCCTGGAAGCAGAAGGGCAGTAATACCAAGCTGCCGGGCAACTTCAAAATCAGTGCCACCGGGGGAAGAAGCCAGGTCCAGAATTAAAGTGCCGGGCCGCACCTGTAAAAGGACCCGCTCATCCAATACCAGGGCCGGTATAGTATTGAAAATAACGTCTGCTCCTGCTGCTATGACTGGAAGTTCAGGTAAATCGGCAGTTTCCAGTCCCATCTCAAAGGCCCTGGCCCGCTGGGCGGGATTGCGGGCTACTACCACGGTACGCGACCCCAGGGCACGCAACATGCGGGCGAGAGTGGTACCGGTCCGCCCAAACCCCAGCACTATGGAGTTGCTGCCGTGAATAGTAATGGGCAGCTTTTCCATGGCTACCTGGATAGCTCCTTCGGCCGAAGGAATAGAATTTAAGATAGCTACTTCATCTATGTCCAT
>NZ_JBNATZ010000087.1:0-9817 GCF_049701015.1 Desulfofundulus sp. | reverse complement strand
TTTGCTCTTGCTGTCATTTCTTTGAGCTTCGGCCTGGCCACGCCCACCAGAACTGGCGAGCCAGGAGCCAGCAGGGTTAAATGTTCCTCCAGCAAGAACAGTGGCTTATCCAGGTATGCCGAGTGAATACGACCCCGGTTATCGATCCCGGGCACGGGCAATATTAGAGCGTCAACTCCGTCCAATGCCCGGGCGATTTCCCCACAGGGAGTGATATTCTCCCCCTCAACTGGTACCCCTACCACTTTCAGATGTGCCCCCAACACCGCCAGCCGTTCAACCAGGATCTTCTCCCTGGCATCACCGCCAAGTACGGCCAACTTTATCCCCTTCAGATCTGGCTGCATGGCCGGCAAACCCCTCCTTGGGCTTCTCGTCTTTATCACCAATATATGAGTGGCCCCAAAGGGAGGTGCTTGTCACGGGGTTATTCAAAAAGCAGGTTCTCCAGGCCGTACACCACTCCTTCCAGGTGCATCACACGACGAATGGCTAAAAGGACACCGGGCATAAAGGATTCCCGGGAAATGGAATCATGCCTGATACTCAAAGTTTGCCCCAGGCCGCCGAAAATGACCTCCTGATGAGCTACCAGCCCCGGCAGGCGCACACTATGGATGCGGACACCTCCGTCAAAGGCACCACCCCGGACACCGGGGATTTTCTCCATTTCCGCAGGTAAGCCCTGGCGAATATCTCCCCGTACAGCTGCCACCAGTTCTGCAGTCTTGAGGGCAGTACCCGAAGGAGCATCCAGCTTTTGATCGTGGTGCAGCTCAATAATTTCCACGTGTGGCAGGTACCTGGCCGCTTCAGCGGCAAAACGCATCATTAAAACTGCCCCGATTGCAAAGTTGGGAGCAATCACACAACCCAGCTTGAGCTGCTCAGCAAGGGTGCGGATTTCCTGGAGTTCCCCGGTACTCATGCCGGTAGTACCCACCACCGGGCGCACGCCGTGATGAAGAGCAACTTTGATATTCTCCGCTACTGCATCAGGAGTGGTGAAATCGACCATAACATCGGGGGAAGTTTCCACCAGCACTCTTTCCAGAGCGGTCTGCAGTGTTATCCCTGTCTCCGGAACACCCAACAGGGAACCCACATCCTGACCTTCCCCCCGCACGTCCACCGCTCCCACCAGGACCATATCTCCAGCCTGCAATACTGTCTTTAAAACTTCCCGGCCCATACGGCCGGACGCACCCGAAACAACAACTCTGATCAACGTTAAACCTGGTTAACACCCAGGGAAATGAAAATAATTCCCATTTCCCTTAAAACCAGATTCCTCCCTCCTGCTGTTTGTTAAAATTTAAATCACATAAAACAGCTAATGTCAAGATGAAATGGTTGAAATGGACCCGGCTCTTACAAAACGGCCAGTCATGCCCTTATCTTCCTTTCTACAAGATGTCCCTCAATCCCTGCTCGCGCCCTCTGTTCCATGAGCATGTTAAAAACAAAAAAAAGACCTGAATGACAGACGTATCACACTCCAGATCACAGCGCATAGCGGCGCAGACTGAGGTTTGCCTGATCCAGATCGACAATAATAACTTCGCTGCCAATCTTGCGCACGGCCTCCCATGGGATGACCAGTTGCTGGCGGTCAAACCAGAAGCTGATGAAATTGCCCCGGCGGGGTAAAATAATCGATTGTACCTGTCCGGTTTCAATATCGATAGCCACATCGCTTTCCCCCACTATGCCCAAACGGGCACCATCATAGATGTTCACAATCTCCTTACCGGCCAGCTCGGTTAATCTCATGGCACCTCACCTCTCTTCCACACCTCTTTTAAATCCTGCGTTTTAACTGAAACAACTTGAGAATAAACGGTTGAACAATGGCCAGGGCGATAGACAAGGCCGCGAGAGGCTCCACCTGAACCTGCCCCAGGTAAATCCTTTCAGGCAACTGCAGGCCCAGAAAAGTAAACAGGAGAACGAGAGAAAGGTAAATACCTCCCGCTGTACCCACCAGACCGGACAGAGCCTGGGAAAGGGGAGAAGGCATGCTGACCTCGGACACATCCCATCCTTTATTTCTTACACTGGCCAGATGCATTCTTTCACGTACGGAAAGAATGATTAAAATGGCCAGAAGCGCAACTACCAGCACAAACATTATATCCCACCCCCGCTAGCATTATATGGGAGTGGGACATGTTTTAGAACAGGGGATCCGGCCGGAAAGCTCTAACACAAAACCCTCCTCCCGGCCATTTCCAGAATACTGCAGTCCTCCCAGGGGCCGAGCGTCGCAATGGAAAACAATTCGGGATCTAACATTTCACGTGCGAGTTCCCGGACATCCTCCACACTCACCTTTTTCACACGCTCGACTATTTCCTCCGGCGGCACCACCTTCCCGAGGTAGAGCTGGGATTTGGCCAGCCTGCTCATCCGGGTGCTCACACTTTCCAGGCTTAACCACAGGTTACCGGTAATCTGCTCCTTGGCCCGGTGCAGTTCCTCACTTTTGACCCCGTTTTGCTGGATATCCCTGATTTCCTTGAAGATCAGGTCTACAACCGCCGGCACATTTTCCTTGCTTAACCCGGCATAAATACAGAACAACCCCGCATCATGATAGGAACTGTGATACGAATAAATGGAATACACCAATCCCCGCTGTTCTCTTATTTCCTGAAACAGGCGGGAACTGATACCCCCACCGAGAATGGTATTGACCACCTGAAACACATAATTCAGCTCGTGATTTAGAGGAAGCCCCGGCACACCCACACAAAGGTGCACCTGTTCCGTATCCTTGGTCCGGCAGGTTATCTGGCGCTGTGGAACGGGGCGAACCAGCCTGCGGGGCACCTCCCTCCCCTTAAGCGGTTCAAAGATGGCTCGCAACTTTTCCAGCACCCGGTCATGGTCAATGTTCCCCGCTACGGCCACCACCAGGTTTTGCGGCTGGTAGTGCCGCCGGTAATAGTCCAGAATCTCTGCCCGTGAAAGCCGGCCAATAACCTCGGCGGTACCGATAACCGGCCGCCCCAGTTCGTGACCCTGCCATATGGTTGTGGCAAAAACATCGTGGACCAGTTCATCCGGGGCATCTTCGTACATTTTGATCTCTTCCAGGATCACATTACGCTCCCGGTCAATATCTCCGGCGGCAAAACGTGAATGAAACAACATATCCTGCAAGACATCCAGGGCCAGGTCGAAATGCTCATCCAGCACCCGGGCGTAATAACAGGTGTACTCTTTGGTGGTAAAAGCATTCAACTGCCCTCCAACGGCATCCAGAGCCTCCGCGATGTCCCGGGCCGTGCGTCGCACGGTACCCTTGAACATCAGGTGCTCGATAAAATGAGAAATACCCGCTACAGCCGGGCTCTCATCCCGGGAACCAACATTCACCCATATTCCCAGAGCCACAGATCGTACATGAGGAATATCTTCCGTAAGAATGTTCACTCCGTTTTCCAGCCTGACGGCCTTAAACAACCACCTACACCCCCAACATCAGCTTGGTCTGGCTCACCAAACCATGGTAATTCTTCGCCACCTGGAGCTAAAAATCCTTTAAGGCAGGAACCCGACCTGCGCCCTGGCGTCCGGAGACATTGCACACAGTTTTTGCCACCACAACTTGTAAGCAGGCAACTTTTCTACGGAACGGCCGGTCAAAAGCCGGCTCCGGGCCACCGGTTCACCCTCTACCCAGACCTCCATACTACCTGCCGGTAAGTCTTTAGGGAGCGGTGCGGTTAAGACAGCCGGCACGTCAAAACGCTTCTCCACGCCTGGCGGACGGTGCACCGGCACAGTTACCACCATGTTACGGTTACTGACCAGGGGCACTTCAGAAACAACGCCATCGGTTACCGGAACATGCCCGCAAACCTGACCTGCTTTAACCACGGTCATGTTTTTAAAGCTGCTGAACCCATAATCCAGGAGGGCCATGGTATCGCCATAGCGGTCGTCACTGTGCAGGACCACGCTGATTAACTGCCGGCCCTCCCGGCTGGCCGAAGCAACCAGGCACATCCCCGCTTCACTGGTAGTTCCGGTTTTCACCCCGTCTGCTCCCTGGTAGCTCCACAGCAGGCGATTGGTGTTGTGCAGGTGATATTCCCCCCATGGAGGAGTTGAAAAACCGTGGTAACGGGTGGACACCAGGGACTTGAAGGTGGGATTTTTCAAAGCATACCTGGTCAACAAAGCCAGATCGTAGGCGGATGACAAATGGCCCCGGGCTGGTAAACCATGGGGATTGCAAAAATGGCTATCACGGGCTCCCAGCTGCCGGGCTTTCTGGTTCATGAGCAAAACAAAATTGGCTTCACTGCCGGCAATGTGTTCGGCTATTGCCACACAGGCATCATTACCTGAACGGAGGAGGGCACCGTACAGGAGCTGTTCCAGGGTGAGGTGCTGACCGGGGAACAGGTGCATACTGCTTTCCCCTACAGCTGCAGCCCCCGGGCTGACCGTAACCACCTGATCCAGCTTGCCTCCTTCAATTGCCAGCAGGGCGGTGAGAATCTTGGTGGTGCTGGCCGGAGGCCTGGGCTGGTGGGCATTTTTAGCATAGAGAACCTGTCCGGTCGTCGCGTCCATGAGCACAGCTGCATCAGCAGTCACCCGGGGAGGATCCTGGCCGGAAACAGAAAAAACAGGTAATTCCCCAAGGTTTAAAAATACCGGAAGAGCAGGTTCGGGTGGAGCAGCGAGCGCAACCCCAATGCCGGAACCCCATAGATACCCCGCCAGCAGCAAGTAAAAAAGTAACCGGGAAAGCACGCTTTTTCACCTCGAAATCCAGTTTCTCCAAGCTCTAAGCTTCCCGGTTTTTCATCAGTTTATGTTTAATCTCCGTCCAGGTGACGCAGTAACCCGGACACTGTTACCAGACGGTAACCACGGGACTTCAGCTCTTTAATAATTACGGGCAACGCTTCTATAGTGGGAGCTGTGGGATGCATGAGGACAATTGCCCCGTTATGTGCTTTTTCCAGCACCCGCCTGGTGATCAACTCTGGTTCAGGGCGCTGCCAGTCCACGGTATCCACACTCCATAAGATAGTCCGGTAACCCGCCTCCGCAGCTGCCCGGAGTACTGCCGGCCCGTGCTCGCCGTAAGGAGGAGCAAATAATTCCGGACGTTTCCCGGTCACTTTCACCAGCACCTCTTCCGCCCGGCGGATGTCCTGCAGGTTACCGCTTACGGAAAGCTGGTCCGGATGGGGGTGGGCATAACCATGGCTCCCGATCTCATGACCTTTTTGGGAAATTTTGCGGGTAAGTTCAGGAAACTGCTCTGCCCATTGCCCGCCGATAAAAAAAGTAGCATGTACCTTTTCCTTTTCCAATATATCCAGCATCTGAGGGAGGTACTCTTCACCCCAGAAAACATTTACGGTGAGAGCAATTTCCTTTTGCCGGCCGCTCCCATGGTAAATAGGCTGCAACTGTACCGCCGGTAAAGCCTGCAGGGAGAGGTTATACCAGTATCCCCACGCCAGGAGGGAAAAACACAGCATTACAATCCAGAAACCTCTTATTAACCGGTAACGACTGAAATAATAAACGCGCACCTCATGCCACCCTTTCCCAATTCATCAACACATTTGTATGCCAGGAAAGGGTTGTATATCGCCTCTTTTTTCCCCCAAAATACGCCGCTACACGACCATACTACAGTCCTCCGAACCCGCCCGGAAATAATAAAACCCCTCCACGAAATAAACCATGGTAGGGGAGTTTGTTAAGAGTTACTGGCGGCCCTGGCGGCCCCTGGACCGCCGTTGATGGGGAACCGCTTCCTTGGGCTCCGGAGGCAGGGCTTCCTTCCGGGAGAGCTTCAGACGCCCCTGGTTGTCAAACCCGATAGCTTTCACCACAATGGTATCTCCCTCTTTCACCACATCTTCCACCCGGTTCACCCGGTGGTGAGCCAGGTGGGAAATGTGCACCAGTCCTTCTTTACCCGGCATGCCGAATACCCCGGGTACCACTTCGACAAAGGCACCAAAATCAGTAACCCTGGTCACTTTACCGGTGTAAATTTCTCCAACAACCACATCTTTAGTGATGTTTTCAATTATTTCCAGGGCCCGTCTGGCTGCTGCAGGATCCACGGCTGCAATATAAACCCGGCCATCATCTTCAATATCGATCTCCACGCCTGTTTCATCGATGATCTTCTTGATAACTTTACCACCGGGCCCAATCACTTCACGGATTTTATCCGGATCTATAGTGGTATGGATAATGCGGGGAGCATAAGGTGACAATTCCGGCCTGGGGGCGGGTATAACCTCCAGGATCTTGTTTAAAATATAGAGGCGTCCTTCCCGAGCCCGGGCCAGCGCTTTTTCAAGAATCTCCGCATTTATGCCGGGAATTTTGATGTCCATCTGCAGGGCGGTAATCCCCCTGGCCGTGCCTGCCACTTTGAAATCCATATCGCCCAGGTGGTCTTCGATACCCTGGATATCGGTGAGGATAGCAACCTTGTCGTCTTCCTTGACGAGTCCCATAGCCACACCAGCCACAGGGGCTTTAATGGGGATGCCGGCATCCATCAGGGCTATGCAACTACCGCATACGCTCCCCATGGACGTGGAGCCGTTGGAAGAAAGGACCTCGGAAACCAGACGTATGGTATAAGGGAAAGTATCCTCCCCGGGAATTACCGGTTCCAGAGCCCGCTCCGCAAGGGCACCGTGCCCGATTTCCCGCCGCCCGGGAGAACGCATGGGCCGCGTTTCTCCTGTGCTGTAAGGAGGGAAGTTATAATGGTGCATAAATCGCTTTGTTTCCTCAATACCCAGGTCATCCAAAATCTGTTCATCGGAAATGGCACCCAGGGTGACCACTGAAAGCACCTGTGTCTGTCCCCGGGTGAAGAGTCCTGAACCGTGAGTACGGGGCAAAATCCCTGCCTCTACTCTAATAGGCCTTATTTCATCCAGCGCGCGCCCGTCAATGCGAACCCCTTCCTCCAGGATGAAACGGCGTACGATTTTTTTCTCCACCGCCTCAATCACGGCCAGAATTGACTGTTCCTGTTCGGGGAAAGTCTCAAGGAAGGATTCCACCAGTTTTGCCTTCACCTGCTCCAGGAAGGCTTCCCGGTCCTGTTTATCAAGCCGCCGCTCAATGCACTGCCGTACAGCAGCCGTCAATTCCTCTGTGACAG
Source organism: Desulfofundulus sp. (assembly GCF_049701015.1). Lineage (NCBI taxonomy): Bacteria > Bacillati > Bacillota > Clostridia > Eubacteriales > Peptococcaceae > Desulfofundulus > Desulfofundulus sp. The sequence continues at coordinate 2,646 of NZ_JBNATZ010000087.1, read as the reverse complement.
GGCCGATAACCGCTTCTTCCACCTGGGGATCCACCTGGGCCAGAACGGGGGTGACCTTCTCTTTAGCCAGCCCGAGGGCTAGAGCTTCTGCCCGGAAGTTCTCGATAAACTCCACTATTTCTTTCACTTTTTCGTGCCCAAAGGCAATTCCCCCCAAAACCTGCTCCTCGGGGACTTCCCTGGCGCCGGCTTCCACCATCATCACCGCGTCCCGCGTTCCGGCCACCACCAGATGCATTAAACTTTTTTCCGCTTGAGCCAGCGTGGGGTTAATGACATATTCCCCCTCTACCAGCCCGACAATCACACCTCCAATGGGGCCCTGAAAAGGAATCTCACTGATGTGCAGGGCAGCGGACGCTCCGATCATGGCGGCAATCTCAGGAGCATTATCCTGATCCACGGATAGAATGGTGGCCACCACCTGTACCTCATTGCGACAGCCCTTGGGGAAAAGGGGCCGTATGGGCCGGTCAATCAACCGTCCGGAAAGAATAGCCTTTTCGCTGGGTCGACCCTCACGCTTTATAAAACCACCGGGGATTTTCCCTACAGCATAGAGCCTTTCCTCATAATCCACCGTAAGAGGGAAAAAATCGATACCCTCGCGTACGTTTTTGGACATGGTAGCCGTAACCAGCACCACCGTGTCACCATAACGTACAAGGACCGCCCCGCCGGCCTGCCCGGCAACCCGGCCTGTTTCAAGCTGCAGGGTGCGGCCGCCGATTTCCATTTCTTTTGTTAATATGGGCTTCTCTGTCATGTATAGCTACCCGACCTCCTGTTTAAACCTGCTTAATTTTTCATAACTGGTGGTTCTTCTACATAATAAATATTATTTCCTGCTGGCTAAGTAAAAAATACTTAACGACTCCGGAAGCAAATTGAAGCTCAAAAGATGATACATTTTCCCATTGAAAAAGGCGGGGTTAGGTTCCCGCCCTTTTTTACTTCCGCAGGCCCAATTTTTCAATCAGTGCCCGGTAGCGGTCGAAATTCCTGTCTTTTAAATAGTTGAGCAAAGCCCGTCTCTGGCCAACCATTTTTAACAGACCGCGCCGGGAATGATGATCCTTCTTATGAACCCGCAGGTGCTCCGTCAGGCTGTTGATCCGTTCGGTCAGGATGGCAATTTGCACTTCCGGAGACCCGGTATCGGTTTCATGCAGTCTGTGTTGGGCAATAAGAGCCTGTTTCTTTTCAGATGACAGTGCCACCGAGATGTCACCTCCTCCTTAACTGTAATCGCTGCTGGCCAAGCTAACCGCCGGAGAAACGAGTTCCCTAGCCAACAGTTCACGGGAAATTTATTTCCCGATTATAGTAATCACCAGGCGTCCGCCCGGGATATCTTTGGCCACAATATCAAATACCCGCCCCGACCGGGCAATAAAGCTGCGAAAGCGGGTTGCCGTAGGTATGCGCCCGGGAATATTACTGGCGGCGGCCGTGATATCGGCTATGGTAATACCTTCCTGCCGCAAATCTTTGAGACGCTTCTTAGCGTGCTCAGTAACGATAATCCGCATGGCCCCAACCGTATTTTTAAAAGATCCCGGACTGAGAAAGCCGGTTTTCCTCTTCCTGGGCTACAAACGCGTACAAAGCATCTACAAAAGCCGCAAGAGCATAATTTTCCACCTGAGACTGCCGGTAAATTTGCTCCAGCTCTTTTTTGAGTTCTTGAAATTCCTCACTCAAACAAATAAGAGCGATGTGATTCAGCCATCTTTTAATCTCCTCGTCAGGAGAGTCCAACCTGGGAACCCCCATTCAAAGAGTCTCCCTTCTCCACGCCCAGGAGGCTTAACGGTTTTATTTTAGCACAATCCTGGAGAGAAGTAAACTTTACATGTATTTATATGAACTTTACTCCCGGCCGTATTCCACCCTGGCCCGGTGAATGTCTTTCTGGATCTGGGCCACCAGCTCGGAGACGGAGGCAAACCGCCTCTCTTCCCGCAGGCGGCGTCTGAAACGTACGAGGATCCAGCGCCCGTAAAGGTCACCCTCAAAGTCAAGCAGGTGCACTTCGATGTTGGGACGAACGTTTTTAGCATTGAAGGTTGGTTTCGTCCCAATATTGGCGACACCCAGGAAGCGGTCACCATCCACCTCAACTTCTACTGAATAAACCCCGCTGGCCGGTATCAAAAGCCCCTCTCCGGGGTCTAAATTGGCCGTGGGAAAGCCCAGAGTCGCCCCCCGCCGGTCCCCGGTGACCACACGACCCTCCACAAAGGGGTAGTAACCCATGAAATGAGCAGCCTTTGTGACATCCCCGGACAGCAACAGGCTCCGGATCAACGTACTGCTGACCACGTGGCCGTCCACAGCCACCGGAGGTACCACATGCAATTCAAACCCGCACCTTTGACTGTACTCCCTTAAAAGTTCGGGCGTACCCTCACCCCGGTAACCGAAAGTATAGTTATAACCCACGAAAACGGCTTTTACACCCAATCCCCGGCATAGCACCTCTTCAATAAACTCCCGCGGACCAACCCGCGCAAAGTCGGCCGTAAAGGGTACCCTCAGCAGGACTTCCACACCCAGGCGGGACATGATCCTCTCCTTGGCGCCGGGGGTTAGCAGCAAAGGGGGGGCATGCTCGGGATCCAGCACCGCCAGGGGATGGGGATG
>NZ_JBNATZ010000086.1:0-9842 GCF_049701015.1 Desulfofundulus sp. | reverse complement strand
ATTTTTTATTTTGGAGGTGAGGAGCCGGTGGACAGCGACAGGGAAAGCAAGGTGGTAGAGTTCCCCGGGACCAGGAACCGCAGCGCGGCTGACAGCAGCGAGCCCGGGGAAACGGGTGCGAGCGGCCGGGAAAAAGCCGGAGAAAAGACCGGAAAGCCCGCTGAGCGGGCCAGCGGGCCAGACAGGGAAAAGCCCGGGGACAAAGACAAGAAGAACCCCTTCGCCAAGCGGCTCAGGCAGCTGATCAAGGAGCGCGACATCCGGGTGACCGACCTGGCCTGGGGGTCGGGAGTGGCCCCCAAGACCATCTACTCTTTCCTCAACGGCACCACTTTCCCTTCCGTGGAGACCCTGCTCAACATGTCGGCCTACCTGGGAGTCTCCGTGGACTACCTGCTGGGCAAGACCGACGAGCCCACGGGCATCGCCCTGGAAGAGGGCGAGGAGTACGAGGAGATCCTCACGATCAGGCGCCTGTACCGGCAGCTGTCCGAAAAAGAGCGCAACATAATCAAGACCCTCCTCAGGTCCATGGTGGAGGAGGGGAAGCTGGACTGAACCTGTCGATATTTGTCGGATCTTTTCTGCAGGAATTCCTCCGGGCACGTAAAAGATAAAACATATGTTCACCTCTTCCCGGAGGTAAATACACAGAGCAGAAGGGGGTTTGCTTCCAATGCTGCCTGTTGCTGTCAGGAGCGCGTATGCCCGCGCCAAAGCCCGGGCGCTGCTGAAGGAGATGGCCATACCCGGCCCGCCCGTGCCCGTCGAGGAAATACTCCGGCGGCACAACATCCTGTGGGAGTACGCCTTCGACCTGGAGGCGCCCACCACGGTAAAGTATAGGGGGAGGTACATAATCCTCATCCCGCCTTCGAAAAGCGAGCGCCGGGACAGGTGGTCCTTCGGGCACGAGTTCGCTCATGTCTACCTGGGGCACTTCAAGATCTACCCCGTAAACCGCATAGTGAGGGGGCAGGCGATCGACCTGCTCGGGGAAAAAGAGTTCTACATCCTGGACCGGGAGTGCGACATATTCGTGTCCGAGCTGCTGATGCCCAAAGAGTGGGTGTACAGCGCGGTTAAATCGCCGGTGCTGACCATGAGGGAAGTGGGAGAGCTGAAAGACCTCTTCCTGGTATCCTGGGAAGCCATGCTGAACAGGCTGGACGAGCTGAAAATCGCCGTCGAAGGGCGGGCAGTACTGCACCGGGACGTCCTGCTGCGGTCCCGGAAAAAGTTTTGAGATCTCCGACAACAGCCCGACGCGAGCCGAAAGCGCTCGCGTCTTTTTTGCGTCAAAATTCCTCCTTTTCTTGAACTCTCGGCAAGGGCAGCCGTCCCTCCGCCCGTAATAATTTTACTAAACCATACGTGCATTATGTTCGCAAAAATTGCAACCCGGTTGCAACCCGGTTTGCAACCAGAATATTTCAGAACCCTATGAAATCAAGGGTTCCAGTCTGGACTGTTCTGGATTTCCAGTTTATAACAGGAAACTGGAAGCCTTGATACACAAGGCTTTGCGGCCGCTACCCTTACCCGCACCCTAAAGCTAGTTTTTAACGAGTTTCCGGCAGGAGAATAAATTCAATCAGCGGGCGAAAGTGCAGGAAATAAGCCGGCATGCGTTGTATGTATTCCTAACCTCACTTCGGACGGCCATGTTTGCCGCCTGCTGGTGGCAGTAAAGTGAGGTCTACCCGTTTCAACCTTTTTCCCCGCCCGGGAATGTTAGAGTGCATAGGAGGATTATCATGAATTTTTATAATTCTTTGTTGCAGAGAGTGAAAAGAAAAATTCCCCGGGGAGAACTCTGGATTTCCGGGGAAGTAATAAAAGAATCAGGGCTGGAACAAACGCAGGAGTCCCTGGTCACTCTCAGTTCAGTAATTGGTGCTGACGTATGTTTTTTCAGCTACACGAGTCCCATTCAAAACCTCCCTGTCAATTCCGGAGAGATGAGCGTGCTTATAAAAAAAGCTCATGCTTCAGGTCTGGTCTGTGGAGTTACCGTCGACGGCCCCTTTGAGCGGACTGTCAGAGAACACGGATTTATGGAAGTCATGAAATTATTCTATAAAACGGGACACCTGCAAGCCTGCCTCGAAAAAAACACGGCCCTGGCAGCTGATGAAATAAAGGCAGCCGATAGGGCCGGTGCTGACCTGATTATACTGTGCGACGATATAGCGTATAAGCGCGGGTTATACTTTTCGCCTGAGCATTTTAAGAGTATACTGCTGCCTTTATACCGCAGGCTGAGAAATGCAATAAGTAGTGATAAATTGATGGGCTTTCATTCCGACGGTAATGTTGAATCGATAATTCACTCCCTGGCCGAAGAGGGATACCTGGCTTTTTCCCTGGAACCCGAAGCCATGAATCTGTCGGAACTGGGCCTCAGACTTCCTGAGGATGCTATCATTCTTTCGGGCATAAAAGCCGAATGGCTGATGGGACCAAACCTCGAAGAGGAGGAAATAATTCAATATATTAATGACTTAAAAAATAGCTGCAAGCTGGTGCTGACCTCATCATGCGGGCTGTCCGACATGCGAAGCCTGGAGAGGTTAAAGGTGATATACAGGCTGGTTGTATAAGCTGCATTTATTCCGGGAACCCCATTTCACTTAAAAAGTGATTGCTGAACTCCGGCATGGCCGCCAGCTCCAAATACTTGATATCCCGCGCAATTTTTTCCGCCAACCTCCGTTCGGTTTGAGATAAAAGGATCATCCGGGCACCGGCACCCGCTGCGTTACCTACCTGTTGAAAGCGTTCTAACGGAAGATTGGGCAACATGCCTATGGTGATGGCGCTTTCCAGCCGCAGGTGGGTCCCGAAAGCACCGGCCACTATTATTCTTTCTACATCCTCAACCTTCAGGCCGGCCTTCCCCAGTAAAACCTTGGTGCCGGCGGCGATAGCAGCCTTTGCCAGCTGTATCTCACTGATATCCTTCTGGGTGATTACTACGTCCCGGTCAGACCCGCTTTCTTCTGATGGCACCAGAACATATTCAGCAGTTTTCCTTTCACCGTTAAACCTGACACGGGGATGACCGGTGTCCAGACGGCCGTTGTAGTTTATCACACCTGCCCGGTACAGTCCCGCCACGGCGTCCAGTATACCCGACCCACAGATGCCCACCGGTGAACTGCCGCCAATGGTGTCATAGTATAATTTAAAACCCCCGTCACCCACTTCCACCCTGCTGATTGCACCGTCAACGGCCCTCATTCCCTGCTGGATGTGAGCCCCTTCAAAGGCCGGACCGGAAGCACATGAACAGGAAATCATTTCACCGTCCAGGGCAAGCACAATTTCGGTGTTGGTACCGATGTCAAGGCCGAGAGTGACCCCACGGGCCTCGTGAATGCGGCTGCTCAAGATCATGGCCACATGGTCTCCCCCTACAAAACCGGCCACAGCCGGGACCAGATAGGCAACTGCACCAAAAGCCATACTCAGGCCCAGCTCCCGTGCCTTAATCTCGACAGGCAACGTCACTGCCGGCACATAGGGTGCCCGTGCCAGCTGGTCTACCGGCAACCCCAACAATAGATGGTGCATGGCCGTGTTGCCCACAATCACAGCCTCTTCAACATCTTCAAGGACAACATCCGCGGCGTTGCAGAGTGCGCGCAACAGCCGGTCGAGTCCTTCTCTCAACACCCGCGTAATCCGGCCGTACTGTGCTTCACCTTCCAGTGCATAAGCGAGCCGGCTTATCACATCTTCACCGTAAGAAATTTGCGGATTTAAAATGCCATCAGCAGCCAGAGTCGCACCCGTTTCCAGATCTACTAAAAATCCCGCTATCTTGGTGGTTCCAAGGTCTACCGCCAGACCAACTGCTTTTCGCCTGCTGCCGGTTGGAAAGGCATTGGTGATCTCACTGCCCCGGATTGAAATTGTTATCGGGTTATCCTTAGCCAGAACTTCCACCCGGCCAACCAGCCCGGGATCTATACGCAAGCCGGACAACCCGTGATTCTGGAACAGGAAGGATTCCACCTGCTGCCAGATTGAATACGGGTAATCAACGGACGTAGTTTTCAGGGGAATGTTATATCTTTTAACCACGGGGTCCGGAACCACAGTAGCCTTTGTTCCTTCAACCTGCAGTTTTTGGCGCCCGGTGAGAGTTTCCGGGGGGATTTCCACCTTGGCCGGGCCGGTTATAACCGCCTGGCATGCCAGGCGGTAACCCTCGCTGAGATCTTTTTCACCAAGCAGTCTCTTTTCAGTCTCATTGGGCGGCGAAAATTGCCCTTCCACCAGGCGCACCCTGCAGCGCCCGCAAAGTCCCTTCCCGCCACAAGGCGCACTGACACCACCCGACTCGGGATTGAACATGCCCCGGGCGGCCTGCATAATAGTCTGTCCGGGTTCTGCTTCTATCCGGAGGCCGACAGGTTCAAATTCAATGATAAAACCCAATTTAGAGCACTCCCATCCATTTCTGACATATGGTTACACCCCTGCGAGCGTCGGTCACCCACTCGTCGGCTCCCGAGTATGCCCTCACCTTTTCGTTCACCTGGCCACCGATGAGGATTTTTATTTTTTTCTGGCTGTCAAACAGGCGAACTAAATTTACCGTACGCTGCAGGGCTTCAAAACAGGAGGAAAGCAGGATGGACAGGCACAGGATGCTCGCCCCCGTTTCCTTTAGATAGTGAATAAACTTATCTGGGGGCACATTTACACCCAGATCACATACCTCGAAACCATGACAGCGCAACAGAGAGATGGTTATATTTTTACCTATGTCGTGAATATCGCCTTCAACCGTCCCGAATACTATCTTCCCGGCTGGTTTTTTACTTACTTTGTTATCAAGTGCAGGAGCGAGTAGCCGCATCACTTCATGAAAAATCTCTGCAGATAAAACAAGGTCTCCCAGGAAATATTCTCCCCTGGAATAACGCTCTCCCACAGCTATCATACCATTTCTACATTCTTCAACGATGTCCAGGGGTGTGGCACCCATGTCCAGGCGGAGTTTGACCAGCTCCATTACCTGGCTTTCATTAAGGTCGCTGATTGCCTGGGCCAGGGAAGGCAATTTATTCAACCCCCTTCAGCGGTCGAACTTCAGAAACCAGAGGAAAGCGGTCCCCCCGGAAAATAAAAAACCCCCAACCAACAACCGTTTCATCACTGGCGTACAAATACTGTTCAAGGTGGAAAACGGGTGAACCAGGTGGGACCTGAAGCATCAGAGCATCTTCTTTTTCAACCAGTGACGGCCGCATCACCATCCGGCTGCGCACAGGCAGTACCTCGTTATGCATTGAGATTACTTCCGAAAAAGCTTTGTACTGGAGCTCATTTTCCAGTATGGGGCTGCCTTTTTTAAAGCGCATGTATTTGCGTTCGATAGCCATTGGTATATCGTCTGCAAAGAGTAACCGGCAAAAGTATAAAACCCTGTCGTCTGCCTTCAGTTCCAGCTTTTCTCTGGCTTCTTCCGGGGCTTTGAGTACATGGACCGCTACCAACCTGGCTTCCGGTTTCATCCCGCGGCACGAGATCTCCTTGTGGTACTCTTCAATGGTAAATACTGCCCGGTCCAGGGCGGGACGGGAAACAAAGGTCCCCCGCCCCGGGTGGGCGGATATCAGTCCTCTTTCCGCCAGTATACTGAGGCATTTACGTACAGTCATGCGGCTTAAATTGTACTCCTTGCCCAGATCATTTTCAGACGGCAGGGAATCACCGGGTTTGAACTCTCCCGAAAGAATTTTTTGTTCCAATATTTGAGCCAGTTGAAAATAAGGAGGCACAAAGGAATTCCTGTTTATTCTGTCACCGGCCAAACCTTTATCCCCCCCTTTCAATAATTGTCCCGACATGGTTTCGCTCCCGGATTTATCTGGCCCGGCTCAAAGGGCATTTTCGCCCCATACTGCAGTAATAACAATGGTTTTCCGCGCTGGGGGGTAATTGACGTCCGATTCCCATAACCATACTCAAGGATTTTTTGGGCAACATGATGCCGCTTTTCAGTATATTTACACCGATTGTTGAAGGGTTCACCAGATCATAAATGATCCGCTGGTCCTGAAGGTTCTTCCAGTAAGAGTGGCCGGGACCCAGGGGTATTGTCGTCTTAAGGCCGCAGGCTTCCAGCTGTGATTTTATCTTGGCCACCAGCTGCCTGCCAGCCGCTTCAATAATGCAGGTAGCGGCGACATCCAGAAAGTAGGCATGCGCCGCCAGCCCTTTTTTACTATATTCCTCCATCCTGCGGTCAATCAAATGTCCCAGGGTGCAGACAACCAGGAGCATGCTCTCGGCAGTGCCGGCCAGGCGGACAAGCAGACTGCTTGTCAAGGCCTGGCCGCCTGCCAGGAATATCTGTGTGCCGGTTGTTTTCACTACCGGCACTGTTTTGCAAACGGCTTCCGCCCGGGCCAGCCGGTGTGCTTCCTGCAGTACCTCATTAACCAGCGAACGTGAGCAGTTAGTGGTTGTTCTGAACAGGCGACCCCACCCGGTGCAGGAAACGTCCTTTTCGGTAAGCCTGACATTTAATTTATAATAATCCATTAAACCATACATCGTGCAATTATTCAACCTTCTTCAACTTCCCCTGCTGGTAACAACGAATGTACTGCATACAGAACCGGTCTTTGTTGAGCAGCGCTTCCGTTGCATACACCAGTGCCATCAAGGTACTGTCCATCGGGTCGACGATAACGGCGTCCAGCCCGCTGGCCATGCTCAACACCACGTAGGCCCGGTTCAGGTGCCGGCGTTCCGGCAACCCAAAGGAGACGTTGCTGAGTCCCGAAACAAAATGCAGGCCGCTGAATCTGGATGACATCTCTTCCATAAGGCGCAGTGTTTCAACTACGGTTTCGGGGTTGGTGGCCACAGAGCGTACCAGAGGGTCAAAGTAAATATCGTCAACCGGTATCCCGGCCTCCAGGAGGTTGTTGACCAGTTTTACGCCAACCTCCAGGGCCTGGTTGATGTTGGCAGGGATACCTCTGTCGTCCATGCACAGGGCCACTACGGACGCCCTGTACTCCTTAACCAGGGGTAATACTTTTTTGTACCTTTCAGTTTCCCCGCTGATGGAATTGATCATCGCCTTACCACGGTGAACGCTTAACCCGGCGGCCAGGGCTTTATAATTGGCGCTGTCAATGCATAAAGGTACCCCGGCAATTTCCTGGACGGTCTTGACAAGCCATTCCATGGTGGCCGGCTCTTCCTGCGCGTCCAGGGTACCGCAGTTAACATCGAGCATGTGAGCCCCGGCGTTTACCTGGTTTAATGCCTCTTTGCGGATAAAATCCACATCTTTAGCACGAACCGCCCTGTCAATACTTTTACGTGTGGAGTTGATTCTCTCGCCGATGATTAACATAGATGCCTCCTGGTATTCTGCCCCCTGGCCGGAACGTGACTCCGGCCAGGGGTCGTTATAATTTTAAGAATAAACTTTCTTGCAAATGTTAACACCCGCTACAGCATCTTCCGCATAGTAATCGGCACCCGCAAACTGCCGGACCTGCTCATTGCACGGGGCCCCCCCGATGATGATGGTCACCTTATCCCTTAAACCAGCTTCAGTAACAGCCTCGACCACGGTTTTCATCTCGGGGTAAGTGAAATTAAGTAAGGCGCTTAAACCAAGAACCCTGGCTCCGGTTTCCTTGAGCGCTTCTACAAATTTTTCAGCCGGCACGTCCACGCCAAGGTCGATGACCTCAAAACCGGACCCGCGCAGGAGGTTGACTACGATGTTTTTACCTATGTCGTGAATGTCACCTTTGACCGTACCTATAACAACCTTGTTCCTGGAAGTATTTTCTTTAGTTTTGGGCATAATTGGCTCCAGCTGCTTCATGACGTTTTTAAAGATCTCCGCAGCAAAGAGCATCTGGCTTAAAAAGTACTGGCCCGCAGAAAACAAATCACCTACGCCAGCCATCCCCTCGTTACACTCAGCGAGAATATCCAGTGGAGAGACCCCATTCTTGATCTTCTCATCTACCAGCTGGTAGACTTTTTTCTCGTCCAATTCCATTAGAGATTTGGCCAGTTCTGTCATTTTTTCTTTTTCCATATTAGCTTTTCCTCCTAACCGTTAATGTTTGGAGATATTACCTGGTCCCTTGGCGCGATAGATACAAGTAATAAGGAAATGAGGAAATAGCAGAACTATGATTCTACCGTCCTAAGAGTAGATTCCGTACTCCTTGGCAGACTGTATTAAAGCACGGAGGTTCTCTGGAGGTATATCATCGATCACAGCGCCATTGCACAAGATAAATCCTCCATCTTTCCCCGCAGTTGCTATAAGTTTTTGGCAATAATCCTTTACTTCTTCTGCTGTGCCCAGTGTTAGCAAACTAATAGGTACATTACCGGCTATGCAGGCCGTATCTCCCAAAATCTCTTTTGCCTTAGCCATATCGGTATTATCGAAAAGCCAGACCGTCTTACCCTTCGGAAGGTCGCGAATAACTTCCAAACGTGTGTTATAGCCACCCTCGGCAAACAGGAAGGGTACCAATCCTTCTTCTATCAAGCCCATGATAACTTCTCTCAACGATGACCAGTAAAAAGTCTTGAATTGCTGGTCGGACAGGAAACCGTCCGCGCCTTTATGCAGCGGCATGAACACCACCGGGTTGCCGGCAGCCTTGGCTGAAGATACGCCCATCCTTATGGCCAGGGGAGTTAACACTTCAAGCGCCTTGAGCAGTTTTTCGGGCTGCCTGTACATGTCCAACATGATGCCATGGGTCCCCCTGAGAGTATCTCCGAGAATGTCAAAAGGTGCCTTGCTCACGCCCCCAAAGAGGGCCGGGAAACCATGCCCCTGAAGTTTCTGATCCACGGCCTGAACTACACCAGCCCAACGAAGGGCTTCATTACCCGCTTCCAAAACAGCCTTGAAGGCAGCCTGTACATCGGGGAAACCAAAGGGGATGAAGCTGCCGCAGGTCAGTACAATTTCCATAACATCAGTAAGAGGAGCCAGTTTTTCAAAAGGCTTCAGAGCTCCAAAAACGCGCGGAAAGTAAACCCTCACCCAGAAATCTGAAGGGTCCTGGATCAAAGCATCATACTCATCAGCCTTCATATATTCAGCCTCGAGGCACTGGTATGAACGATCCGGTTGCACACCATGGCCCGGCCATTCATAAAGCTTGTAGTCAAGGATTTCAAAAAATCTACCTGGGGGGGCCAAAAACATACCCAGATAGGCATCGGGTTCGAAATCGAAAACAGATTTTTCATAAGCAGCTGCTGCTTTTTGGTAGTCATACATTAAATCCTGAACGGTGATCCCGGCGTAGTAAGCCGGGAAAAGTCCGGTGAAGGGACATACCGGTACACGATCCGGCACCTTTTTTAGCTGAATGGCGTCTTTTATACGGGTTACCCTTTCCCTGTAAGACCTTTCAGCTTCCTGGTCAACAAATTCTATACCATTACCCGAAAGCCACATGTCAAACATTTGTTCCTGTTTTTCTTCCGGTGTCACTTAAATCTCCCTCCTGACCCGTTTTTTTTAAAAAAGAAATCCCTTCCTCTAGTCTTAATGAGCAGTTACATTTTCATAAGCAACACCCCCGGGGATTTTCAGTATAACTAGATGTATGGCTGTATGTACATTTGTACATTTATAAACTTCTATATGTTGTGGCTTTTTCCTTCCCGGTTTTCAATTTTTTTAAAAAATTTTTTACCCACAGCCCCGGTTCACCAGGCGGGGCAAAAAATAAAAAGCCCCTGGACACATAGCCAGGGACTTTAAAAATTTTCCGGCAGCGACCTACTCTCCCAGGGGTAGGCCCCCAAGTACCATC
>NZ_JBNATZ010000085.1:0-9866 GCF_049701015.1 Desulfofundulus sp. | reverse complement strand
GTTGGTAAAATCGGTGGGGTTAGAAAATTTCCTACAGTGTGTTGACTTTATCCTTGCCGAAATGAGCCCTTGACTATTTTTTTGGAATTGCTATAATAAAAGCGTAAGCGGGTGTAGCTCAATGGTAGAGCATCAGCTTCCCAAGCTGAGGGTTGCGGGTTCGATCCCCGTCACCCGCTCCAGTATTTTGCAGAAAAATCAAGCCCTCCCGGATTCGGGAGGGCGATGTCGTATAATAAAGTCCTGCTCTCCTGCCATATTCACAATTCAACCCGGACAGAAAATTTTCATGTTCCTGCAGTAAAAACAGGGATTTCCGCGAAAACCGGGAGTTGATACTCCCGGTTTGTTTTTGGAGGCTTAAAAATTTATGCCGAAATGGTCCATGAACCAGTCATCGTCATAACAGCGCCTCGCCAGGTAACTGCGTCTTATTGCCCAGACATCGCTGAATAGTAATCCTGCCAGCGTTTCTCCGAAGCCCCGGTGCAGTTTGGATGCTTCTATCGCCTTGCCTATACGTTTCTGGTTGAAGTGTAAAAAGGCCATGCGCAACATGTTGTGGACAAGATCAAGCCAGCTTACCGGGTAGGGAGACTTTTGCCGGAATACGTGTATAATTTTTACACCGGGTGCCACTGCGGCCCGGTAACCAAATAACCAGGCCTTTAAAGAGAATTCCTGATCGTCGTACCCAAAAACGTGAAATCCTTTTTCAAAACCGTTCAGGTCTTTGAAGACGTCCCGGCGCACCATGAGACAAGCGCCGGGGACAAGCGGTACATATGTAACTTTCACAGGTTCTCTGTAAAGCCACTGCCAGTTCAGCTTATCGTCCCAGGTTACCCCGTAACCAATTGCCTGCGGGTTGGCAGCGGAAGCGATGCCCGGGCAAACCAGCTCGGCCTCCTCATGGACAATTGGAGCGACCAGTTTATCCAGCCAGTAGTCTTCAAAGATCAAGTGGGCGTCGCAAAAACAAAGGATCTCACCACTTGCTGCCCCGGCTCCGAAGTTCCTGGCCCCGCTTACACCCATGCCGGAGCTCTGCAGGCAGGTTACCCCATAATCTCTGGCTCCCAGAAAATCGCAGCAACCATCGGTTGAGCCGTCGTTGACAACAATAACCTCGTATGATATTCCCGTTTTCGCCATCAGCAGTGAACGGAGGGTTTGCTGCAGGTAAGGCCCTTCGTTACGGCACGGAATGACAATTGAAACAAGCGGTACCCCTGGCATCTTCCCACCTCATTTTGTAATTAAGGGCAATCTTTGGGTGGGAATGGTTTTACTGGCGGAAAAGGTGCGACGGGTGGGAATGATGATATTGGTGGGAAAGACGCCATTGGTGGGAAGGGAGCCACCGGCGGAATGGGGAGAACTGGTGGAAAGATACTGGAATATTTTAACTCCTTTTGTTGCCCCTGTTCCATAATATCCCAGTAAAAAATTTTCATTTTAAATTCAATTCCCGGTGCCAGTGGGCCAAATGAAAAGTGACCATCTTCATCTGTGAAAGTGTGTCCGATAAGAGAACCTGTTTTCCCCTCCTCCCCTTTAAAGAAGAACTGTACTACAGCACCCTGCACGGGCGAACCATCCGGGCGTCTCACCGTTCCACTTATTAAAACGCGGTTTTCGGGAACCAGGTAGAAATCATATTGTTTTTGAGTGTCGCTATTTTCGGCTGCGACCAGATCGAAACTGACTGGTTGATAAGACATTGTTTTTCACTCCTCGTATGCTGAGTAGCAGGTAGTAACCACCAGGGAACTGGGGTTCCGGTTCGGGCTAACATAAAATTATCCTGATGTATTTTAAGAGGGTTATTTATCATATTCATATTATGTTTCTGGCTGGGGCAAGGTGCACACTTTCACGCTCTTACATAATATGTAAAAACAAAAGGGATCCCGGTTTTTGTTCTGACAGGAGGGGAAAACTATAAATGATACCGAAACTTGTAAGCGTCCTGTTACCCGTCTTCAATCAAAAAAACACCCTGCGGGAGGCGGTTGATAGTGTTCTTTCCCAGAAATACTCTTACCTGGAGCTTATTGTTATCAATGATGGTTCTACCGACGGACCAGAAGAAATATTGAGCATATATAACGATCCGAGGGTAAAGTATTACGCCCAGCCACATGCAGGACTTCCCCGGACGCTAAACTATGGATTGAGCATTGCTCGCGGTGAATTTATTACCTGGACTTCGGCCGATAATATTATGTTACCCGGTATGCTTATGGATCTGGTGGCGGTTCTGAATACATTCCCTAAATATACCGCTGCTTACAGCGGTTATTATCATATCGATGCTCAGGGACGAATCGTTGGCTTAAATCCCAAGGGCCCCTTTGTATCTGACCCTGGCTTGTTTTTTAACCATTGCTACCGTGAGTTTTTTGTGGCACAATACTGTAATTTTGGCCCCGCCTTTCTTTACAGGGCTACGGCATGTCGGCAGGTCGGAGGGTTCGATGTTGATTGCGAGGGAATCGAAGATGTGGATTACTCACTACGCATAGCCGCTGTTGGTCCCGTTTTATGGGTGCCGAAGCTATTATATAAATACCGCTTGCATGAAGCTTCCATGTCCGGGCGGGAAAAAAGCGGACAGATCTCTTACCGGCAGGGACGGGCAAGGTTCTGGGAAAAAGTGAGGGATAATGCTTATGCATTAAGAAAAGAGGTGGCCGGTATTGGCTGTATACCAGATTGAACTGACCAATTACTGTAATTCTAACTGCTCGTGGTGTGGAAACCGGGATATGAAACGCCCGCGCGGGTTTATGGACTGGGAAACCTTTGTGCACACGGTTTCCTATCTGAAGCAAGAACCCCCCCCGGGAGGAGTTGTTGGCCTGCACCATTTCGGGGAAAGCCTTCTCCATCCGCAATTGCCGGCTTTCCTTGAATACTTGAAACAGAATAATATTAACTGGCGGTTGAGTACAAATGGTCGCTTGCTTAAGAGGGCAGACATTCGCACAATGCTTTTAACCTACCCCGGACTGCTTGTAATCAGTATGGAAAACGGGGCTGACCCGGAAGATGTTAACACCCTTATCCTGGAGAAAAAGGCCCAGGGGGCACCGTTGCAAATTCTTGTACAAACCTTCGGTGATGCCGACCTCCGCCGCCTCGTTTCGGGTGATTACGAAATATTCAGGGTTAAGCGGCATTCCTGGGCTAAAAGCGGCCAGGGCGATTATCTCAAGTGCTGCTTTCTAAACCAGGATTGGGTTTGCGTACTTTGGGATGGAACAATTGTCTCCTGTTGCATGGACATGGAAGGAGAGGCACGGCTAGGGCATGTGACTGGAAAAAGAAACCGCAACTATCCCTGGCGGGCTTGCCGGACATGTGAAGTTGTTATGCAATGTCTGTGAAAAGTAGAAAAAGGGGGGCTTTTCTTGCCTGAAACAAAAAAAGTCAGGGAGCTCATGGTACCGCTGTCTGAATACCCGGTTGTCTATGAAACCGATACCCTGAAGGAAGCGATCAGGGTGCTCAGGGATTATCGCGCTGCCGGTCACGAACACCGTTCCCTGCTCGTTTTCAGCAGGGAGAAGAAGGTGGGAAATGAGGAACGGCTGGTGGGAATTCTTACTACCAGGGACATCCTCAATGCCATTAAGAAAAACCGCATGCTTTATGACAACACGGAGTTATTTACCATGTCGTGGGCCTTTTTCTACCGCAGGGAACCGCTCAGTGAGCTCACCGTGACCAGGGTGGGGCAGGCCATCCGCCCCCTTGTGGATGCTTACCTGCAGGCTGACGACACCGTAACCAGGGCCGTCGAGCTGATGATGACCAAGAACGTAAACCTCCTGCCCGTTTTCGAAGGTAAAAAAGCCGTGGGTATCATCAGAGCCATAGATATTCTGGACTACATCTCCTCCATGCTGTAGAGTACCCCGGTGGTCCGTGGCCATTGGGGAGTTCGAGAGAGTTGTAATCCACCTCGATTAATTCTTTTTGGACTAAAGACTCTTGTCTGGCGGGCCTGGCCCGGGGTATAATGGAAAAAAGCTTAATAAAAGGAGGCGCATTTAAACCTATGGCCAAGCACATCAGGACCATCAGCCGCCCCTCACTGGCCGGTACTGTCCAGGGCAGGGGTTGCGGGGAATGCCAGACTTCCTGCCAGTCGGCCTGTAAAACTTCCTGTACCGTGGGCAACCAGGCCTGCATGAAGGAGGACAAGTAACTGAAAAACCTGATCCCGCCCGGGATGAGGTTTTTTTCTTGAGGGAAGATGTATGATACACAAGTTTGTCTTTGATGATTACCGCATTGTACTGGACGTCAACAGCGGGGCCGTGCACCTGGTTGATGAACTGACCTGGCGTCTTTTGGACGACTATCCCTTTTTGAATCGCCGCGATCTGGTGGCCAGGTACTCCCGCAGCTACCCGCCGGTCGAAGTGGAGGAGGCTATTGGGGAAATTGAGGAACTGGTGCGGGAGGGCCTGCTGTTTTCCCCCGACCCTTTAAATGGCCATTATGAACCGGCGGGTAACGAGGTGGTGAAGGCCCTTTGCCTGCACCTGGCCCATGACTGCAACCTGGCCTGCCGCTACTGTTTTGCCGGCCAGGGTCACTTTGGCGGCCCAAGCGGCCTGATGCCTTTGGAAACCGGGCGGCGGGCGCTGGATTTTCTCTTTGCCGCATCTGGTACCAGGCGGCACGTGGAAGTGGACTTTTTTGGCGGTGAACCGCTGTTGAACCTTGCCGTTCTCAAGGGACTGGTGGAGTACGGCCGGCAGCAGGCCGACCGACTGGGCAAGGTCATCAAGTTTACCGTGACCACCAATGCTTTGCTTCTCACCCCGGAGGTCGGCCGCTACTTAAACGAGAACGATCTGGCCGTCGTGCTCAGTCTGGACGGCCGGCAGGAAGTACACGATGCCATGCGCGTCTTCCCCGGCGGCCAGGGTTCCTACGCGAGGGTGCTGGACCATATCAGCCGTTTTGTTTCCTCCCGGCCGGGGGGTGAGTATTATGTGCGGGGGACCTTCACCCGCCACAACCTGGATTTTGCGCGGGATGTGCTGCACATGGCGGACCTGGGCTTTGAGCACATCTCGGTGGAGCCTGTAGTGGCTCCCTACCATGAGGAGTATGCCCTCCAACCGCAGGATGTGCCCCGTATCTGCGAGGAATACGAAGAACTAACCCGGCAGCTGCTCAGCCGCGCACGTAAGGGCCGGCGGATCAACTTCTTCCACTTCAACATCGACCTTGACGGGGGGCCGTGTCTGCCCAAGCGCTTGACGGGGTGCGGAGCCGGACGGGAATACCTGGCCGTCTCCCCGGAAGGCAAACTTTATCCCTGCCACCAGTTTGTCGGCCGGCCGGAATACTGCATGGGGGATGTTTACACAGGTATTGTCCGTCCCGAAATCGTAGCCGAATTCCGCTCCTGCCACGTATACAGCAAAGATGCCTGCAGAGAATGCTGGGCGCGTTTTTACTGCAGCGGAGGCTGTCATGCCAATGCACACGCCTTTCACGGCACGATCTTCACTCCCTATGAAATTGCCTGTGCTTTGATGAAGAAACGGATTGAATGCGCCATTTTTTTGAAGGTTGCCATGGCAGACGGGAACTCTTAAAAATTGCTCCCTCCGGCCCGTTTTTAAACCGGGCCGATATTTTTGATGAAAATAGAAGCAGAACAGCCAGAACCTGCCTTATTCCGGTTATAACCGGCTTTACTCGACAAATTTCACATTGTTATAATATTCGTGTAACTATAGTAAGGGGGTCTGGTGTGCCGGCACAAACAACCTACCTGATAATATAAGGTTGCCGGTTGTCTGGTTGGCTGACCAATCATTCCCCAAGAGGAGTAAAAGCTGTGTTGTGGCCAGGTAGCACCATGTCTTTTTTCAAGGGGTTCGGCCTTACCCGGGTGTTGCGCCGTTTCCTGTTCGAAGAGCCCCTGACTCCTGCCCAGGTAATCTACCTGGTGGCCATTACCGTGGTGGTAATGGCCTATGGACCTTTAATAACTCGTGATTCCGGCGGCTGGGCTTTGCTGGTGGACGGCCGGGTGGTTGCAGTCTGTCCCATCCGGGAAGAGCTGGAGAACACCATCAATCACAGATTCTACTTTGGGGATTCTGGTGTTGACTTTCTTCACCGCGTAACCATCCGCCGTGCTGCTGCCGGTGAGGGTCCGTGGCTGTTGTCGGACCGGCAGCTGGAAGATGTCCTGGCCCGGATTTCGGGTGCTGAATCCCGGTGTACGGCCCTGCTGGTGAACGGTGAGCTTAAACTGGCAGTGGCGGACCGTCGCGTCGCCCGTCGGCTCATCGAGGAGTTTAAAAGCCGGTACGGTGTGCCCGGGGGGGATGTCCGGCTGCTTGAGAAGGTTAGCTTTGCAGATGTCCGGGCACCCGCCTCCGCTATTTTGAGCTTCCAGGAAGCGATGGAGTTCATTGACTCGGGTGGGCGCCGGCCCGAACTCTACACTGTCCGGGCTGGAGATACCCTGTGGGCCATTGCCGCCGGGGCGGGCATGACGGTGGAAGAGTTGCAGGCTGCAAATCCGGGTTTAACTCCTGAGAGACTGCAGATAGGCCAGAAGCTCAATTTATCCCGCACCGTGCCGGTGCTCAACGTTCTGGCTACTGTGCAGCGCACGGAAAAGCGGGAAGTGCCTTTCACGGAGGAACGGCGGCGGGACAACAGCATGTACCGCGGCCAGCAGCGCATTCTGCAGCCGGGGAAGCCCGGCGTGGAGGAATTCACCTGGCAGGTCGTGTATCTTAACGGTCGGGAAGTGAAAAGGGAAGTGCTGGAAAGCCGGCTGGTCAGGGAGCCTGAACCCCGTGTGGTGGCGGTGGGGTCGCGAATGCTCCTGGCATCCCGTTCCGGGGCCGGGGGTGCGCTTGCCTGGCCCGTTGTGGGCGCTATCGAATCACCCTTCGGGATGCGCTGGGGGAGACTCCACACCGGTATGGACATTGCTGCGGGTACCGGCACTCCGGTCCGGGCTGCTGAATCGGGGCGCGTAACCAGCGCGGGCTGGGATGGCGGCTATGGCCTGGCAGTGGATGTTTACCACGGGGATGGCGTGGTCACCCGTTATGCCCACCTGTCCAGGGTTGAGGTACGGGTCGGCCAGCGGGTGGAACGCGGCCAGTTGCTGGGCCGGGTGGGGAGCACCGGTCTCGCCACCGGGCCACACCTGCATTTCGAGGTGCTGGTCGGCGGGCGGCCTGTCGACCCGGCCCGGTTTCTGTGAAAAAAATCCAGGCATGAAACACCTCTCCCGAACCGTATTACTCCGGGGAGAGGTGTTTTTTTTTGCTTTTGCCCCGGAGGATTTTCCCCTGCCTGCGGCGCTGTTCTGCGTGCGAGGCAATTGTGGTATAATGGTCAAAAACAGTTTGCTCTGAAAAGGGGTTATGGTCATGGCTTTTTCTTACCGTGAACGTAGAAAGAGACGGCAACGTATTGCTTTTATCATCCTCACGATCTTTCTTTCCCTGGGGTTACTGGGGACGTCGATCGGCTGGTTTTTTGATTTTCGTTCTCCTGCCACGCCCTCCGGGACAGAACCGCCGTCTCCGGATAAGGTTATCGGGGATCTTGAGTCCCGCTACAGGGCCAATCCGAATGACGCCGACCTTGCAGCCCGGCTGGGCCAGGCCTACCTGGATGCGGGGAAAATGGATCAGGCCCTTAAAGCTTACGAAAAAGCTGTACAGCTGAAACCGGAAAACGGTGATTTTCGCCTCGAGCTTGCCCTGGTGCAGTTTCTGATGGGGCGTTACGATGAGGCTGCAGCCAGTTGTAAGGAGGAGATAAGGCGTCACCCGGGGAACGCCCGGGCCCATTACTATTACGGCCAGGTGCTGGCCCTGGGGAAAGGGGACTATCAGGGTGGCATCCGGGAGCTGGAAAAGTTCATTCAACTTGCCGGTCAGGGCGATGACGTGACCCAGGCACGCAAGATGATCGAGGAGTGGAAGTCACAACTGAAAAAGTGAGGGCTTGTAAATTTGGATCGGAAGGCCCCACCGGCCCTGGCGGGACTGCCTTTAGTTTCCTCTAGGATGAAGATGCCGCAGACGTTATAATTATAAATCAGAGCAGGTAAATCCGGTTTAAAAAGCGGGTCCGCCATTGGCAGGACGTTGTCCATAACCTGAAAGAGGGGCCCTGAAAAAGGCCCCTTTAATCATGCCGGCTATCCAATTGACAGTTTAACTGATTAAGGGAGTGAATGCCTCTTGAACATTTACCCCTTTATGACGCCTCAACCTTCTTCCGGTGCGGGACAGCTTTTTATCTGGTTCTGGTTGAGAATGCTGGCCATTTTTATGGCCTTCACGTTTTTCCTCGCTTTACGGCTTCCCGGACAGGTGCGCGCGTGCCTTTATAATATCTTCCGGGAGGCCTCCCGGGCACAGGTGATGATCAGCACCCGCCACCTGCCCACCCTATCCGACGGCCATTTTGTGGTGCGCTATTATCCCGGGGATGACGAAAGCGCGCGACTGGTGCTGAAATCCGCCCGGGAGTTCTACCCCCTCGTAGCGCGGGACTTCCGTTTCGACTCCCGGGAAAAGATACCCGTCATTGTACATCCCACCCGGGAATCATTAAATGCCAGTTTTGGCTGGCCGGCCAGTGAAAGTGCCATGGGAGTGTACTGGGCGGGGGTGATCAGGGTTCTTTCGCCGACCGCCTGGATAGATGCCCGGGACTCCCGCCAGATAGAAGAGGTTTTCAATGCTTCGGGACCTGTGGCTCACGAGTTGACACACCTGGTGGTGGACTACATCACCCGGGGTAATGTCCCCCGCTGGTTTACCGAAGGCGTTGCGCAATACGAAGAGTACAGGCTCACAGGATTCCGGCTGGCCGGGACCAGTGAATTTGCAGGGCAGCCACTTTATGATTTTAAGGAGATGGAGCGGGACTTTGACCGCCTGCCCAATCAGACCCTGGCCTACTGGCAGTCACTGGAAGCTGTGGAATACCTGGTCGACGTCTATGGTGATGAGAGCCTGCATAAAATTTTAGCAGCGCTGGGACAGGGGGACAGTATGGACACTGCTCTCAAACAGGTTACCGGACAGGACCTCGACTGCTTTGCTGCCGGTCTTCGCTCGTGGCTCGGCCAGAAACAGGCCGGAAACAATTGATTGTTGTAAAAGCTTCTTTTATGGCAGGAATTGCGGGAGGGGATCGAGAATATAGGTTTAGTTTTTTTCACGACGGGAGGAAAACATCTTCTATGGATAAACTAGTTGTTGCCGGGAGAATATCCCTGCGGGGGCGGGTTGCCGTTAGCGGGGCCAAGAACGCTTCCCTGGCTATTTTGTGCGCGGCCGTAATGGCCACGGAACTGGTTACTCTGGATAACGTTCCGGACATCAGAGATGTTCAGGTAATGGTGGAGATACTCCGCTCCATGGGGGCACAAATACACCGCACCAGCCCCGGTGGCAGCCTGCGTATGCTCATGACGGATCCGCCTGCCAGGATGCCTCTCTACCACCTGGCCAAACAACTGCGGGCTTCCAATTTATTGCTCGGTCCCCTGCTGGCCCGTTTCGGCCGTGCGGAAATCCCTCTCCCCGGGGGGTGCAACATCGGGACCAGGCCCATGGACCTGCATTTCAAGGGCTTGACTGCCCTGGGAGCGCAGCTTTCCCTTGAACGGGGTACGGTAATTGCCCGGGCCGACAGGCTGGAAGGCAACCGGATATACCTGGACTTCCCCAGTGTGGGGGCTACGGAAAATATCATTATGGCTGCGTGCCTGGCACGTGGGCAGACGGTTATCGAAAATGCCGCCCGGGAGCCGGAAGTGGTGGACCTGGCCAACTTTTTGAACT
>NZ_JBNATZ010000084.1:0-9867 GCF_049701015.1 Desulfofundulus sp. | reverse complement strand
TGGCCAGTCATGTTGCCCTTATGGGAGGAACACAGGATCTGATTGCAAACATTATGGAAACGAGCACCGTGGAAAGCGTGGTGGAATTGCTGGCAAAACATAATCTACTGTCCGTATATCACAAGCTGGCTGACCGGGCCAGCCAGCGGGCTATGGAATACGTCCAACATCGTTTAAAGGTGGGAACAGTTCTTCTGGCCCTGGACGGTAGAATCCTCGGATGGGATCGTCAAGCAGAGGAAATCGGGAGGGCACTTGGATGCCACGAATTATGGTAATTGGAGTGGGACCGGGCAGCGCGGATTATCTCACCCCTGCCGCTCAGAGAGCTCTGGCCGGCGCCCGCGTAGTGGTGGGTGGGAAGCGTCACCTGGCTTCTCTAGCCAGGGGAAAACAGAAAACTTTTATAATCAAAAACAATCTTGCTGCCATGGTCGATTTCATCCGGTCGCACAGAGAGGAAGGGGTAGCAGTTTTAGCTTCAGGAGATCCGGGTTTATACGGAATTTTAAATTACCTGCGCCAACACTTCACCCCGGAGGAACTTGAGGTCATTCCTGGAATCAGTTCGGTACAGGTAGCATTTGCCCGCCTGGCCATACCCTGGCATGATGCTCTGATCTTGAGTGCCCACGGAAGAGCTACCGACGACCTGGTCAACCTGATACGTCACCAGGGGAAAGTAGCCATCCTGACCAGCCCGGGAGCTCCACCCAACCACCTCGCCAAACTGCTCGTCGAGGCGGAAATCACTAATCGAAAGATCTTTTGTTGTTGCAACCTCGGTTATCCAGACGAGGAAATCCTGGAAACCACACCCTGTGAACTGGCACGCCAGGATTTTTCCGGTCAAAATAATTGCGTTATGGTGATTATTGATGAGAAAAACCTGGACATATGTTACTCCGGGAATACCCGATGACCTGTTTATCCGGGGAAATGTTCCCATGACCAAGGAAGAAATTCGCGCTGTCACCCTGGCCAAGGCCCGGCTGGCCCCGGGACAGGTAGTGTGGGACATTGGTAGTGGAACCGGCTCGATTGCAATCGAAGCAGCCCGGCTAATCGGTGATGGTATCGTTTATGCTGTAGAGCAAAAAACCGAAGCACTGGAACTTATCCGGAAAAACATAGATCACTTTAACCAAAAGAATATCCAGGTAGTGGAAGGACGCGCCCCTGAGGCACTGTTCCCACTACCGGCCCCCGACCGGGTATTTATCGGGGGTTCGGGCGGTAAACTGGGGGAGATAATCCAATTACTGGCCGAAAGGCTTAATTCTGGAGCAAGACTGATCATCAATGCACTGACTCTGGAAACACTGACACAGGCTCTCACTTTGCTTGGCCCCTCCTGGGGAAAAGAAGTTGTTCAGGTTGCTGTAACCCGCACAGTATGCCGGGGCCATTATCATCTGATGCAGGCTTTAAATCCTGTCTGGCTCATTACTGCCCAGAAGGAAGCCCAGAAGGAGGTGGAGAATGAGGGTGTCGGGTAAGTTTTACGGAATCGGAGTCGGTCCCGGGGATCCGGAATTACTCACCCTGAAGGCATACCGCGTATTACAGGAAGTGAATATAGTATGTGTACCCAAATCGGCTGCTGACCGGGAAAGCCTGGCTCTATCCATTATTAAGCAGGTTATCAAACGCCAGTTTATGACCCTGGAGCTATTCTTTCCCATGTCGCGGGATCACCAGATACTTGAACAACACTGGGCCAGCGCTGGTGAAAAGGTAGCCAAACTGGTACAAGAGGGGCATAAAGTTGCCTTTATCACCATCGGTGATCCTACTTTTTATAGCACTTATAGCTATGTACAGGCCTACCTGCAAAAAAATTATCCCGACCTGCCCGTGGAAACAATTCCGGGGATTACTGCCATGAGCGCTTGTGCAGCAGCATTGGAAGAACCACTGGCCACAGGGGAAGAAAGCCTAGCTGTAATACCAGCGGTCTACAACCTGGAACGCCTCGAAGAGATACTGGAGACCTTTGAAAATGTGGTACTCATGAAAGTAAACCGATACTTCAATCAGGTGCTGGAACTATTGCGTAAAAAGGGGTTATTAGAACGTGCCGCTCTGGTGAGCCGCTGTGGCTATCCCGATCAAATTGTAAATCGTAAGGTGAGCGATTTGGCCGGTCAAAGGATCGACTATATGTCGATCCTGGTCATCCACAAGGGAAACCGTTAACAAGGGGGGGGATATAGTGATTTACTTTATTGGTGCCGGACCGGGAGATCCCGAATTGATTACCGTGAAAGGTGCCAAGCTGTTACAGGAAGCTGATGTTGTTATTTATACAGGTTCTCTGGTTAATCCAAAAATATTGGAATATTGTCGCCCAGGAGTAGAGATATACAACAGCGCCATCATGACTCGTGATGAAGTGCTTGGTGTAATGCGACGAGCACACGAGGAGCATTTAACGGTAGCTCGCGTACATACCGGTGACCCTTCTCTGTATGGAGCTATCCAGGAACAAATGGATGCCCTGGCAGCACTCAACATACCATTTGAAGTTGTACCAGGAGTGAGCTCCTTTCTGGCTGCTGCAGCCGCTATCCCTCACGAACTGACTCTACCGGGAGTAACCCAAACTGTAATCCTTACCCGGCTGGAAGGACGCACCCCGGTACCCGAACAGGAGAAATTAAGAGAACTGGCCCGTCACAAAAGCACCATGTGTATCTTCCTTTCCGTACACCAGATGGAGCAGGTTGTTGAAGAATTGCTTGCTGGAGGCTATCCTTCCCAAACCCCCGTAGTAATAGTAGAAAAGGCTTCCTGGCCCGAAGAACGGCTGTTGTGGGGTACCCTGGCTGATATCGTTAATCAAGTCAAGGAGGCAGGCATAACCCGAACCGCCCTGGTGCTGGTGGGAGACGTTTTCAACTCTCCTTACCAATTGTCGCAGCTTTATGACCCTCAATTCAGCCATGGTTACCGGGGAAGCAAGATATGAATATTACCGTATTCGCTATCACCAGAAACGGTCTGGACCTGGCGGCAAAGGTAACCCGGTATTTACAGCAAGCGGGACACCAGGTTCGCATGTTAAGGCCTGCCCGTTTCCCGGGGGATGGAGAACCTTTAACCGAACCGTTATCCCGGGTGGTGGCCGAAGAATTTAAACGATGCCAGGGAATGGTTTTTATTATGGCCCTGGGTATTGTGATAAGACTGCTTGCCCCTCTGGTCAGGGATAAGCGCTCAGATCCGGCAGTAGTGGTTATGGATGAAAGGGGACAGTTCGTAATCAGTACATTGAGTGGTCATTTAGGAGGGGCCAATGAGCTGGCCCAACAGCTGGCCACATTTCTCCATGCGATACCGGTCATTACAACTGCCAGCGATGTCCAGGGCCTGCCCGCGGTAGATGTCCTGGCCCGTAAATATGCTCTGGCTATGACCCCATTCGCCGTGGTTAAACAGGTGAATGCTGCTCTGGTAAACGGAGAAATGGTCACTTTTTGCAGCGAACCGCCCCTCCCCCTGATCCAAACCAATGGCCTTCAAGTAATTCCCTGGGAAGATTTGCCCGCCACCCGGACGGATGGGTGGCTGGTCGTAATCACCAACCGTGTCCTGTCGTTGCCCCATGAGAAAACCCTTTTCCTGAGACCACGAAATCTTGTGGCTGGAATGGGTTGCCGCAGGGAAGTGGCTCCGGAAAAGACGAGACAAGCTCTATTCAGTGCCCTGGAGCTTGCCGGACGAAGTCCTGCCAGCTTGCGGGCACTGGCAACCATAGACTTGCGGGCCGAGGAGCGAGGTCTGCAACTGCTTGCCCAGGAGCTGAATCTACCCCTTTTCAGTTTTTCACGAGAACAAATTCGCTCTATTTTTATCCAAAAACCCTATCTTAAACATTCCACATTTGTCCAGGAAAAAATAGGAGTTGGTGGTGTATGCGAACCTGTTGCCCTGCTGGCAGCTGCTCCCCAGGCCAAACTAATTCTCCCCAAAACCAGCTGGGGAGGCGTAACAGTAGCCCTGGCCGAGGAAAGTTATGGGTGGTGGGAACAGGGCCGGGGAATATAGAACATTTAAGCGCAAGAGCATTGAGGGCCCTGAAGGAAGCTGGTGTTATTTGCGGTTATAAAACCTATCTCGAACTCATTTACCATGTAGTCGAAGGGAAAGAAATCATCAGTACAGGTATGACACGAGAAGTTGAACGCTGCTGCGCAGCCATTCAACGAGCCAGAGAGGGAGAGAAAGTAGCCCTGATATCCAGCGGAGACCCCGGAGTTTACGGCATGGCAGGTCTGGCTCTGGAGCTTTTACAAAGGGAAAACTTATTGGGCCAGGTCGAAGTGGAAATCATCCCCGGTATCACCTCTGCGACCGCTGCAGCAGCCCTCCTGGGTGCACCACTGATGCACGACTTTGTAGTGGTGAGCCTTAGCGACCTCCTTACTCCCTGGGAAGTCATTGAAAAAAGACTCACCCTGGCCGCTCAGGGGGACTTTGTGGTTGTTTTATACAACCCCGCCAGTCATAAAAGAAAAACCCAGATCAGCCGGGCCAGGGAGTTATTGCTCCAGCATAAAAAAGCCGGTACGCCAGTGGGGATTGTTTACAAAGCTTACCGGGATGGTCAAAATGTAATAATCACAGACCTGGAACATATGCTTAATCACCCTATCGATATGTTCAGTATTGTAATCATCGGCAACAACCAGACCCGGAGGATGGGTAACTTTCTGGTTACACCAAGGGGATATGAGTTATGATTCTGGTCTTGAGCGGTACCGCTGATGGGCGACTTATTGTGGAAGACCTGCTAGCCAACGGTTACGCCGTACTGGCCTCGGCAGCCACACCATACGGTGGAGAACTGCTGGCCAAACACGGTGCTGAAATCATTACCGGTCCTTTAACCCTGGACGACATGGTTGCCCTGATTAAAAAACGCCACATTGATCTTTTAGTAGATGCCACTCACCCATACGCTGAGCGGGTTTCGGAAATTGCCCGCCAGGCCTGTGCCAGAACCCAAATAACTTACCTTCGCTACCAGCGGGAAGAAAGCAACCTACCCCAACACCCGCTGATTCATTATGCTGCCAGCTACGAGGAAGCAGCTCAACGGGCGGTACATTTAGGAAAGGTAATTTTTCTCACCACAGGCAGTAAAACTCTGGAGATCTTTTTAACCACCGCCCACCTGCATGGATGCCGACTGGTGGTACGGGTACTTCCAGAACCTTCAGTAATTCAACGCTGCCGCCAGATGGGATTGAGCCCCGCTGATATTGTAGCCATGCAGGGCCCCTTTAGTCTGGAACTGAATCGTGCTCTCTTCAGACAATACCAAGCTGAAGTAATAGTAACCAAAAACAGCGGGGCTATAGGAGGTACGGATGCCAAAGTAGCAGCGGCACTGGAACTGGCTATGCCGGTAGTAGTGATCAACCGCCCCGGGGTAGAAGCCGGCGCAATAACCAGCCGTCAAGAACTGCTTGAAAGAATCTTACAGAAGAAAGGATGTTCATAAGTTATGAAAACGGGTGTTATTCTTTTAGCTCATGGAAGTCGACTCCCGGAAGCCCGCGAAACCCTGCACTTTTTAAAGGAACTGGTAACCCGGGAAAGCTCCTATGACCTCGTAGAGGGAGCTTCTTTGCAATTCAATCAGCCGGACTTACCTGCAGCACTGGCTAACATGGCAGCAAGGGGAATTAAAAAAGTGGTAGTCGTACCCCTCTTTCTGGCCGAAGGGGTGCACATGAAAAAAGATATCCCAGAAATTCTGGCCAGAGAGAAGACCCGTTATCCCGACATGGATATTGTTATGACCAGCCATATCGGTACTCACCGCAAACTGGCTGAAATAGTCATGGAAAGGATAAGGGAGGCAAGTAACGAACATGCAATCAATTACTAATCCCAGGGCTATTGAGGAGCAGAGCATGCGCATAATCGAAGAGCATTTGCCCCAGCTGGCTGAACTACCTGCAGGGGAAAGGGCCATTGTCAAGCGGGTGGTACACACCACGGGTGATCTTTCTTGCGCTGAACTTATGCGTTTTCACCCTCGAGCTGTGGAAAGTGGTTTAAGTGCTCTCAGAGCAGGCAAACCCATCCTCACTGATGTGAACATGGTTCGCAGCGGCTTGATTAAAGATCGTCTGTCAGCCCTGGGAGTGGTAGTTGAATGTTTGATTAACCATCCAGAGGTAGTTACCTGTGCCCGAGCCAGGGGAGTCACCCGGGCCATGGTGGCCATGGAGCTGGGTGCCCCCCAGATAGAAGGGGGGATTATTGCTATTGGAAACGCTCCCACAGCCCTTTTCGCTCTGTGCCGGTTGATCTCAACTGGACAGGCCAGACCTGCCCTTGTAGTAGGTACACCTGTAGGTTTCGTGGGTGCGGCCGAATCTAAAAAAGAATTAATGTCCCAGGATATTCCTTACATCACGATAACCGGTACCAGAGGAGGCAGCACCATTGCTACAGCAGTGGTCAATGCTCTTTTGCTGATGGCTTAGTTTTGGAAGCCTCTATTCTAACCCCATATCGAAATCTAAAGTTTAAAAGTGATGCCCGTGTATAATTCTCTTCCGACCCGTCTAAAATATTATGTGGTCGGAAAGGAGGACACAATGGGCAGTAAACTAACCAGGTATGCTGGCGTGATCACTTTTTTTATCGTTTTAACCTGGGTCGTGACAGGAAAACAAGTAGAAGCCAGCACATTTGGGGATAGTGGAAGCAACCTGAGCAATTACAGATATATGCTTTGCTATACCGTCAAGGCGGGAGATACACTGTATGACATAGCCAGAGCTTATAAAGTACCTCTAGCAAAACTGATGGATACCAATAACCTCAAGGATACCATCATCAGGCCTGGCGATGTATTGCTGGTCCCAGATCGGATAAATGATCACATTCCGTCAACACTTTCCCGCGGAGGTATTTCCAGGGAGGAGTTGATGCTGCTGGCCAGGCTGATCCACGCTGAAGCCCGGGGAGAAAGCTTCACTGGCCAGGTGGCAGTGGGAGCAGTAATCCTTAACCGTGTAGCCAGTCCGGGTTTTCCCAAAACCATACGCGAAGTAATTTTTCAAAAAGAGAAAAATGTCTTCCAGTTTTCACCTGTAGAGGACGGCTCCATCTACCTGGAACCGGACGAAACCGCCATCAACGCTGCTCTGGAAGCTCTCACCGGACGGGATCCAACCAATGGAGCATTATTCTTCTATAATCCACGCACTGCCACGGACCGTTGGATCCGAACCCTGCCGGTAGTCACCCGCATCGGTAACCATGTGTTTGCTACTAAAGTTTAAAAAGGAGCCGGTCGTTAGACCGGTTCCTTTACCCGGGCGATAAACAATTCCTTTATCAGTATGTTTACATACTTAACTACCAGTCCGGTCATCTCCTCGACCTGTATTTTCACCGCCTGCTGAATTTCCCGACCCACCCGGTTTAATACGAAACCATAGTATAAAACCGGTTGCACCTCAATAATTACCCCATCCTCATCTCTCTGTACGTTAACCCGTCCTGCACTTTTCACTCCGGGCACTTCTTCTGTAACCCGGGATATAATGGATACCAGAGCACTGGTGGTAATAGTTAGTTTACCATAACAGGTAAAGGTGGGACGCACTACAGACTGTTCCAACCAGCTTCGTTTGCCGTGTGAACCTTTACGGCCCGTAAAAATCCTTAAGGAATCTGCAATCATATCTGGAAATCTTTTCTTAACCTCTACCGTAGGAGCAGGAATAACATGTTTGCTATAACGGGTACGCATGGTCAGAGCCTGACGGATTTCCCGGGGTGAAGCTATTTCTTCAATGGAAATAATCCGAGAAACCTGAGGAAGACCTAACCTCTCAGCAATTTTTTCGACCATACCCACGGATGTCCCCAGAACTAAAACCCGGGAGGGTTTTTCCTTTTCTAACACTGCTCGTGCCTGCCGGACGTGCTCTTCATCCATAAACAGGGCGACCTTAATTGCTCCAATACGTGTTGATTGTCTTTTTGCGGATACCCCCCCAAGAATACGATTGCCTTTAATTAAAAGACCATCATCAATAATCAATTCTGCACCAAATTCATGAGCGGTCGCGATAGCCCGGAAACTCTTACCGGTTCCACTGGGACCTACAAGGGCAAAAACTTCCACGTTGTTCCCCCCAAACATACAGACGACACTTCTACGAATATAGATCATTTTCCTTTTTTTAATCAAACAGTGTGAGATGCACAGTCAAACGGGATACAATATCATATCAAATGGAATTATAGCATTTTTATATCCTTCTAAAGCCTGTTGGAGAGTGTATCTAATAATGAAAAAAATGCTTTTGCTGCTAATAATTCTACCCAACCTGGTAACTGGATGTACAAGCCTGTCTTTGCCGGGTGACTTACCCACTCCTTCGAAAATATTCGATGCCCGCGGTCGGTTAATTGCCACCCTTTCGCCTCAAAAGAGCATACCAGTATCCTTGAAAGAAATCTCCCCATACATGCAGCAGGCTATAGTAGCAATTGAAGACGCTCGTTTTTACAAGCACCATGGTATTGATTCTGTAGGCCTCATGCGCGCTCTATATCATAATATTAGAGCGAGGAAAATAGTGGAAGGAGGGAGCACCATCACCCAGCAACTGGCTAAAAACATGTTCCTGGAACCGGAACGAACCGCCAGGCGCAAAATAAAGGAATTATGTTTAACAATTCAGCTCGAAAAGCGGTATAGCAAGGAAGAAATACTGCAAATGTATTTGAACCAGATTTATTTTGGACAGGGAGCCTATGGCATTGAAATGGCGGCCCGGACGTATTTTGGCAAGTCAGCCCGGGAATTGGACCTTGGGGAGAGTGCCATGCTGGCTGGAATTGTACGAGCACCCAGCCTTTATAACCCGATTACAAACTTAAAGGGCGCCCGGGAAAGGCAGTTACTGGTTCTGCAACGCATGGTAGAATTGGGAATGATAACCCCTGAAGAAGCCAGAAAAGCGAGCAAAAAACCCCTTCACTTCCAAAACCGGCCGAGAGGACAAACCCGTGCAGCTTACTTTGTAGCTGAAATAATAAAATACCTGCAGGGGAAATATCCAGAACAACCAGATCTGGCCTATAAAGGAGGGCTTCATATCTATACCACACTGGATTTAGAGATGCAAGAGATAGCAGAAAAAATCTTCCAGGATTCTTTTGCACAACAGGATCCGGAACTTCAAGGAGCACTGGTGGCCTATGATCCGCGAAACGGCTATGTCAAAGCCATGATCGGAGGGAAAGACTTCAGACAGTCCCAGTTTAACCGTGCCCTGGCTAAAAGTCAACCGGGCTCGGCCTTCAAACCTTTCCTCTATGCCGCAGCTATCGACCGGGGTTACACAGCAGCCACCACCCTGGAGTGCAAACCGGTCAGTTACGAAATACCTGGTCAACCACCTTACCAGCCACGGGATTTTAATGGAAGCTATCACAACCGGCCCTTTACCCTTAAAGAAGCCCTTTATACATCGGATAATGTGGTAGCTGTTGAACTGAACAGCCGCCTTGGACCGCAAACCCTTGTCGAATACGCCCGGCGTATGGGGGTCGTGAGCCCTCTGAAACCTTACCTTTCTCTGGCCCTGGGCACCTCGGAAGTAAGCCCGCTGGAAATGGCCCGGGCCTATGGACCTCTTGCGAA
This sequence comes from Desulfofundulus sp., assembly GCF_049701015.1. Classification (NCBI taxonomy): domain Bacteria; kingdom Bacillati; phylum Bacillota; class Clostridia; order Eubacteriales; family Peptococcaceae; genus Desulfofundulus; species Desulfofundulus sp. The sequence goes on along the minus strand of NZ_JBNATZ010000084.1, from coordinate 182 downwards.
TGGAGGTGTTCTGGCCAAACCTATCTTTATCACCAAAATAGTGGATAAAAAGGGCACCGTGCTGGAAGAACATAACCTTGAACTGCAACAAGTACTTGATCCCAAAACAGCCTACATTGTTACCGACATTAGAGATTATTCTTCTACTTACGCTCTACAGTTGGAGTTAGTAGAAAAGCGGT
>NZ_JBNATZ010000083.1:0-10016 GCF_049701015.1 Desulfofundulus sp. | reverse complement strand
ATGCTTTGGATATTGAAAAAAACGGAGACAGGCATCGAATCCTCCACCAATAATCTACATCCTTCATGTTTAGATATCGCGGAGAGAACCATCTCCAGCATTTTATATGGATTATCACCATCATCCCAAAGCATCGTTTTTGTAACCCATGATGCACTAACTTCATCCTGGTATAGTTTAGGGGCAATTATTACAGGCTCTCCTTCAGTTGGTACTATAAACAGGAACAATCTCTCATGAACACTCGATGGATTAATACCTGTTAAATAGTACAAATTTGAGCCAGGAGAGATTAAGGCACCTTTATACTCTTTAGATATGGCCTTATAAAACCTTAAAAAAGTCTCATACTGGAACATATATGACAATCCTTTCAACAAAAGTTTTATACAAACAAAATTATCGTTCAGCCCTTAATTTATTTGTTGATTCCCAGTCAATACAAAGCAATTCAGGATTGATAATAACGCCGTATTTCTCCCTGGCAATATCAAGAGTTATCAAACCATTTTTATAATCGTCAAGTACCAGCAGAGGATCCCTCTTGAGTGGGCTCCCCCATCCTGCACCACCACCGCTTCTAATACTGACGACATCACCTTTTTTGAGCATGAAATTAGAAGCTCTTCCGCCATCCCAAATATTTTGACCATCCCTTAATACAACTATATGATTGCATGATCCTTCTTCCCCGCCATTGACTGCCCAGGGAGCGTATTTAATTCTATTAATAGAACAGACCAGATTTGCCTCATCGGCAAGTACTCTATAATCTTTCCTCATTCCAAAGCCACCACGGAAAGTACCGTGTCCTACGCCATCTTCCATATTAAACCTCATACATTCAACACGTATCGGATACTCCTTCTCAATAACTTCGACAGGATGACAATAGGTTTCACCATCAGCTGCAGAAACAAGACAGGACTCGCCATCCTTATCAATCCCCGCACCCCATCCTCCAGGATTAGGTTCACATAGAATTTTATACTGACCATCTCTTGGGTCAACCATGCTAAGCGTTTCACTGACCACAGACAGAAAATGTCCGGCTGTAAATCGTTCAGGCAGGTGCGGTGCCAGGGCTTTCCATATCAAATCTACAGCATAGAAAAGAGTCTCCCAATAACAACTTACCGGAGCTGGAGGAAGAGCATTAAATAAGGTCCCTTCGGGACAGACCACCTCAACCGGTTCGAGGAAACCTTGATTGAGAGGCACATGGGGATCAGTAATAGCTGTAAAAGCCGTTGCCACGGCAGTATAGATACCAGCATACGTAGTATTTATGGGAGCCTTAACCTGAGCTGGATTATCCGAGAAATCCACCAGGAATTTATTATCCGTAATAATCACCCTGGCAGTAATCCTGAGATCATCATCCATGCCTTCATATATTTCAATTTTTTCTTCCGCAAAAAATTCACCTTTTATTAACTCTTGAAGTCTGTTCCTGGCTAATAATCTTCCATCATTTAATCTATCATCCATGGCATGAAGAACATAATCTACACCATATTTATTACATAGCTCATTAAGCCTGCCATAAGCATAACGTAAAGCAGCAGCGAGTGCTTCCAGGTCACCATAGACATAATCGGGGATTCTGGTATTTCGCAAAATTAACCTGACAACCTCATTATTAAGTTTACCTGCCCTGTAAAAGTGCGATGTGGGGATTATTAAGCCCTCCTGAAACACTTCAGTTGCATTTGGCCCCCAACTGCCAGGATTCATCCCCCCTACATCATTTACATGACCCCTTATCGTAGCGATTGCAATTATTTGATCCTTATGGAAAATAGGCATTGCCAAAGCAACATCATTCAAGTGGGTACTAATTCTGTATGGATCATTAATGATAAAAATATCACCAGGACTTAGACCCAAATCAAATTTATCAACATCCTCCATAACAGCTTTAGCTATAATTGGCATTACTCCCAGAAAGACAGGGACACCCGTACCAATAGATATCAGATCTCCCTGACTGTTAGTTAAGGCGGGAGCAAAATCATATGTTTCGTAGATAATACTACTCTTTGCTGTTCTAACAGTGGACCAGAACATTTCCCTCGCAATGTTATCCAGCGCATTCTTAATAATTCTAATTGTTACAACATCCCTGGCCATTTCAATCACCCCTGATGCTATTATTTTTGCAGACCTAATATCTCTTAGCCACAAAAGTTAAGACCTGGCCCTTTCTTTGGTCAAAGTATCCATAGCAACAGCAAAGAATATAACAGCCCCTTCCAGTATATATTGATAAAATGGGGGAACATTTAATATATTAAACCCATTTTCTATGAGTCTTAAAAGAAATACACCAAAGGTTGCACCTAAAATTGTACCTTCCCCACCAAGAATACTTACTCCACCAACAACAGCCCTGGCAATTGCCTCAAGAGCGAGATCGCCGCCCATATTAGCATGACCCTGGCATATACGAGAAACACTGATGGCACTTGCCAGGCCAGCACTTAATCCTGTAAGTCCAAATATAATAATGCGCATCAAATCAACTCTAACACCCGACAGACGAGCTGCTTCAATGTTTCCACCAATAGCATAAACATATCTACCAAAAGTTGTTCTACTCAGCAAAATACCAGTGACAATAGCAAAAAGCATAAAAAGATAGGTCGGATACGAAATCCCAAAAAGTTTTCCCTGACCAAGAACTGCGAATCGATGATTGTCCACAACAAATAAATTTCCATTAGTTAATACAAAAGCCACACCCTGGATAATTAATCCTGAGGCCAGCGTTGCTATAAAGGAATGTATACGCAATAACGTCACGGCAAGGCCATTAATCAACCCAATAAATAGACTTACAGCAACTGCAGTAAAAAGTCCCAGTTCAGGATGCCCACTCTGAGCGATCATAGCAGCGAGAGACCCACATAAGGCAAAGATTGCACCACCTGAAAGATCAAAATTACCACTTATTATGGCAATTGCATAGGCAGCCGTCATTATACCAATTTCTGCTGATTGATCAAAAATATTACTAATATTGCGCAGCGAAAAAAAACTTGTATTTGAGACTGAAAGAAATACAAAGACCAAAAAGGTTGCAATAATAACACCGTAATTTCTCATAAGTGAAATGAAATTTATATGAAATACCTTATTTTCCACAAGAGGCAAAGGCACTGAAATGTCATTCTTCTTATCGCTCATAACAGTTCATCCCTTTCTACACTCGAAAAGATCGCATACATCACATCATCTTTGGAAAAAGGTGGTTTGTCAAATTCAGCTACAATCCTTCCCAATCTCATAGCAATTACTCGATCTGCCAGACCAAGAACCTCTTCTAATTCGGACGAAATTAACAAAACAGCCATCCCGGCCTTCGCCAACTGAACTATTAATTGGTATATTGCTTGTTTCGCGCCAATATCAACACCACTAGTAGGCTCATCCGCTATCAGGACACGTGGTCTATTAAAGAGCCATTTAGCGAACAGAACCTTCTGTTGATTACCCCCTGATAGGTTTGCAATTTTTATACCGGGGTTGCGCGGCCTAACATCCAATTCTTCTAGCAATTCCTGTACCTGAGTGCGCTCATAATTTCTCTTAATATAAGATAAGGTAGAAACCCTCCCAAGATGTGGTAGTGTAACATTATGGGCCACATTAAGCCCCATTATCAAACCTTGTAATTTCCGGCTCTCCGGCAATAAAGCAATTCCAGCTCGGATAGCATCTCCAGGGTGCCTGATCTCAACTTTTTTCCCATAGATCTTAACTGTACCTTGATCGACACTATCAGCACCAAAAATTGCTCTGGCCACTTCTGAACGTCCACTGCCAACAAGACCAGCAATACCCAATATTTCGCCTGCTCGAATACTAAACGTCACATCCTTAAATTTTCTTTTGCTTGATAAACCCTCGACAGATAGCACTACAGGGGCATTTCGTGAAGGCATAGTTTTTTCAGGAAAAACATTGACAATTTCTTTTCCTATCATTGCTTTGATTAAGCTGTCTTCAGTTTCTGAGAAAGCGGGAGCTGTTTTAATAACACGGCCATTTCGCAAAACAGTTATATTATCCGACAAGCTTAAAACTTCTTTCAGAAAATGGGAAATATAAATAATTGTCCTTCCAGCCTCTTTTAACTCACGCACAATCTTAAGCAATTTGATAGTTTCCTCAGAGGATAGCATTGCTGTTGGTTCATCCATGATAATCAATTGTGCGTCTCTGGCAATTGCCTTAAGAATTTCGACCTTTTTTTGGTCAGCAATGCTGAGATTTCTAACAGGAATATCAGGTGATAAATTGAAGCCTGATATGGAAATAAGTTCAGTAAATCGTTTGCGCATTTGATTTTCCCAGATCAAGCCAAACCTGTTCCTCTCCATGCCCAGAAAAACATTTTCAATGACTGTTCTTTGAGGAACCAGGGTCACTTCCTGGGAAATCATTATAATACCATTTTGAAGCGCATCATGTGGAGATTTATAATTTACAGGTACACCGTTATACAATACAATCCCATCGTCGGGACTGATAACACCACTTATAATCTTAGCTAATGTTGATTTTCCTGCACCATTCTCACCAACAAGGCCGTGAATGGTGCCTCGCATAACAGATAAAGAAATATCTGAAAGCGCCTTTATACCATAAAAACGCTTGTTAATATTCTTCAATTCAATGATGTTCCTGTTATCAGCCGGCGCATTCAATATGTCTCTCACCACCATATTAAGGTGAATTGGAGAAAAGAGGCATTGCGGTAGCCCATATCACAAGAAGATAAGGGCTACCGCATAGAACCAGATCACCATTGAGGCTTATATTCATGCGCATTCTCTGGAGTAATCATCGGCCCTTCAGGAGGCAAAGGAGGTCTCATGTCTTCAAGATTGATAGACCTGGGTATTTTCTCGCCCCTTACTGCTTTAACGGCATTTTCAAGGCATAATTGGCCTTCAGTATATGGTATATCAGCATAGCTAGCATACCAACGTCCTTCTTTTAATGCCTGGTAGCCCTGTTTGCTACATCCATTCCCAATATACTTAACACCTTTAATGCCTAATTCCTTCGCTGCATCTTCCGCCCCCAGGGTCATCTGGTCACCAGTTGATACTACAATATTTATATCGGGATGTGCCTGAAAAACATTCATCATAATATTCCTGGCCGTAGCACGATCATAATTGGCCTGCTGAAAAGCAACCACTTTAATATTCGGATGATCCTTAATTTGATTTAAAAAGCCTTCATAGCGATCTCTATCAATAGTTTGACCCTGACTCCCAATCAGAAAAGCCACCTTGCAAACCTTCATACCTTCACTGGCCTTAACTGCATATTTCCCCAACCAGTTTCCAGTTGACCAACCAGTTCGACCGACAACGCATGAAACTCCATCAGGATATGGCTCCAGGGAACGAATATTTGGACCCAATGGGGCATCAACTGCTATAACCTTAATACCTTTATTTATGGCTTCCTTCACGAGAGGCACAACAGCATTTGTATCTTGCGGCTGAATAAGTAAAGCATCAAATTTACCGGTCGTAATCGCATCCTGAATCTGATCATATTGCTTTTGAACACTAAACTCGCAATCAAAAACCTGCAAACTGGCATTATACTCATCAAGTTTACTCTTGACACCATTCAGCAGAGCCTGGTTCCATTCATTGGCACTGGCGAGCTCAAATAAAGCAACCCTGATTTGCTTATTATCATTGTTCGAACCCGAATTTTTTTCATTGCCGGCCTTATTACCACAACCAGAAGCAAGGATGGAAACTACAAATACGAGCAACACGAGTACTGTCTTTAAAAGAGCAGGTTTTCTTAGCAACTTCGTTCCCTCCACTTCAGTAGATAATTTTCACCCTATATTTCGAAAAGATATTCAAAACCACCCCCCGTATAATTCCTAATCATTTCTGGTTAAAACCAGATTACCATAATCATCATGATAGGCCTTAAAATTCTTTATTACGATAGCAGTGGAGGTATCTCCCTCAATGATACAGGGACCCTGGAGTGTTACATTGGACGGCAGCTTCTCCTTCTTATAGACCGGTACACGAACGATTTCACTTCCATTATAAACCTCTCGCTCACCTAAATAGGCATCTTCTATTGACCCATCGTTCAGGTGTTTTTCAATACTCGGATGTTTAACCCTATAAACACCAACAACATCAAAGTTAACTATTTCCACGCCACTCTCGGGCAAATTAAACCCAAATTCTTTGTAATGCGCTTCATGGAATAGCTCCTGGATTTTATTGATCTCTTTTATGCCAAGATCACCATCAGGACACAGAATCTTTAATGTATGTGCTTGTCCAATATACTTCACATCCAAATACCTCTGTATGACAACAGCCCCAGAATCAATGTCTTCACTTTCAAATGTGCTTTTAATTTTACTTTCCAATTCCCTAAAGGCAGCATTTAGAAATTTTAAAAAGCTTTCCTTCGCTTCAATCAGCGTAATGCTGGTCTGTACCATTTCATGTCTAATGTCCAATCCAATCATGCCCCATGCATTAAATACACCACTTGGTATAGCAGGGATTATTATCTTGGGTATGGCCAGCTCTTCTGCAATGAACGGTGCCATCATCGGGCCGGAGCCACCGTGGGCAATCAACGTAAATTCTCTCGGATCAAAACCCCTTCTAATTGAAATTAATCTTATCAAATTTGCTGAATTGTCATTAGCAACCCTGATAGCTGCATATGCAGCATCTTTTATATCAATACTCAACTGCTCTGCGATATCCTTGAATGCATTTTCGGCTAAATTTTTATCTATCTTAAGTTTACCACCGAGCAAATAATTTGGGTTTAAATATCCAGCAACCACATACGCGTCAGTTAATGTGGGTTTATTTCCACCCATCCCATAACAAGCAGGTCCCGGTCTGGCACCAGCTGCCTTGGGTCCAACTTGAAGGTTCCCAGCTTCGTCAACCCATATTATGCTCGTTCCACCAGTCCCAATCTCGTGAATATTTATGACTGGAACTCTCGTGGGATAACCTGCATTCCACTCATCTTGCTCAATCCAGTATTCAGTGTTTACTTGCGGAGTCAGGTCTTTAGCAAGACCTGCTTTCGTTGTTGTGCTACCGCCATCAATCACTATTATATTATTCTCATCCAGAAGCCGGCCCAGGATAAGGCCTCCCATAATTCCAGCAATCGGGCCACCTTCTACTGTTGTGATAGGAAATTTTTTGGCATAATCTGAAGTTGCCATACCGCCGGCAGCCAGGGTTAAGTAAAATATTCCTCTGAAACCCCTACCCTGGAGTGCTTGTTCGAGTTTCTCTATATATTTTACAAATATCGGTTGAACATAAGCGTTTAAAACAGCGGTGTTAAAGCGTTCGTATTCTCTCCATTCACGACTCAGGTCGCTCGATATGGTTACCAATGGCATATCAATGCCTTTTTCTCTAAATATTTCTTCCACAACTTTTTTTGCCTCTATCTCATGAATTGGATTCTGGTAACTGTTTATGAAACCAATTGCAATCGATGCAGCATCTTTATTAATGAGTGATAGTGCTGCTTTCTTTACTTCCTCCTTCCCCAGCATTTTATATATACTTCCATCAGAATCTATTCTCTCATTTACCCATTCAGTCATATATCTGTTGACGAATGGGACTGGCTTCCTATATTTAAAGTTGTAGATATCCCTTCTGTTAGCTCGCTGAATATCCAGAATATCGTACCCGGCTGTCGTTATAAAACCAACGTTTGCCCCATTTCTGGTTATGATTGCATTTATAACTACTGTTTGGCCATGTATTAATTGAGTTGTATCTTCAATGTATACGCCTTGTTTTGCCAGTTCCTCAATTCCCCGGATAACTCCTTCTTCAAAATTTGGTGGCGTTGATTCAACTTTTACCCATGCATGCTTTCCACTTTCCAAATCTACTGCAAATAAATCTGTAAACGCTCCACCGATATCTACTCCAATTCTCCACATTTGCTACGGCACCTCTTTGCATTCTTTTATTATACGGAAACCATCTTACTAATTTAGCAAAATTTATGCCGAAAATTGTATTTTTAAAAATAATTGAACATTTGGTGCCGAACGCAATCTAACGTCCTTATGTCTGTCCCATATTAAGGACATCTCGGAAAATAACCAGAAGCTCATTGAACCTTTTAGCAGTAAAAAATCTCAAAAAAAGATGACCTCCGGCAGAGAATCAGGTCCCCTTGTTAACATATCCTCCCATAATCTTCTCTGATCAGGAATGAAAAAGGGCGTCCCAATTTTAAGACGCTCCGTCCCATTTTCAAGACACAATCTCAAATCTTATCCACTTGCTCCGGTATAAACTTTTTGGTTAACCCATATTTTTTTATTTTATTGTGTAACGTCTGCCTTGGTACTTTCAGTAGCCGGGCTGCCTCCGCATAATTTCCGTTGGCCACGCTTATCGCTTTGAGAATCAGGTTCTTTTCAAAATTTTCAACCGCCTCACCCAGTGGCGGGAGCTTCACTTTAGAACTGTATTCGGGAGATTGCTCCTCCCCGGGTGAGAAATAATTACAGTTCTGGGGCAGATCTTTTACCTCTATAATCTCTCCTTCTATAAAGTTCATGGTGCTTTCTATGATGGATTTCAGCTCCCTGACATTTCCCGGCCACCGGTAATTCATGAAAAGTTCCATGACCTCAGGAGAAACACCCCTCACCTTTTTCCCCAGTTGCCTGTTATAAAGCTTAATGAAGTGTTCGGTCAGCAACGGGATGTCTTCTTTCCTCTCTCTGAGCGGCGGAATTGTCAGGGATATCACATTCAACCTGTAAAATAAATCCTCTCTCAGGAGCCTGGCCTCGACCGCCTTTTGCGGAACTTCGTTGGTGGAGGCTATAACCCTCACATCGACCACGGTGGTCCGTACCCCTCCCACCCTCCTTATGACGCCGTCCTGCAGTACCCTCAGGAGCTTGGCCTGGAGCTCCACGTCCATGGAATTAATTTCATCTAAAAAAAGTGTGCCCCCGTTGGCCAGTTCGAAAAGCCCCGGCCTGTCTCTGGCTCCGGTAAAACTGCCGGCGGTGGTGCCGAAGAGAATCCCTTCCAGGAGGGTCTTTGGCAGAGCCGCACAGTTCTGGGCAATAAACGGCCTGTCCCTCCTTAAAAGGCTGGCGTTGTGTATGGCCTGAACCAGCAATTCCTTCCCAGTTCCGGTCTCTCCGTAAACCAGAATGGGGGAAGAACTATCTGCAACCTTCTTTGCTTTTTCAATCAATTCCCTGATAACATGGCTACTACCGATTATGTTATCAAAGGTGTAAATTGCCCTGCCGTCGTTGTAATTTTTTTCACAGGATGCTTTTTTATAAAGTTCTTTTTGTAGCGAGATGATCTTTTCCGATAACTCCTTTACGGTGGACAGTTCCCTGTAAAGTTCGAAGGCCCCTGCTATCTTCCCACCATGAATCAGCGGCATGGTGGATGTTACGGTGGTAACCTTTTCGCCCCGGTAATTACAATAGGTCTGAACATGCTCAATCAGGGGCTTGCCGGTCCTCAGGACGTAGTAAAAAGTACTTGTTTCCGGCGTCAGGTCAGGAAATATCTCCAGGATGTTTTTACCTATGGCTTCCCGGGGACCTATGCCCGCTATCTGGGTTACAGGCTCGTTGTAAAATATGACATTCGCTTCTGTATCCACTACCAGAATCCCCTGCTTCAAATGGGTCAGCATGGATTGGAGGAGGAATTTATAGTCAACCAGAGCCATCAACATCCCCTCCCCGTGCCACAATTAAGAATTTGAGCGCTCGTTTTAAGCGCCCTCTACAAGGTGATAAAATATTTTTATGACTTATGATGACGAACTTCCCCGAAATATAACACATGCTCAATATGCATGATACCAGTGTTCAAACGTTTTGTAAACAGTTCAGTGGCTAACCATTCTATACGAATCAAAATCTTTCTTACATGTGTTTCAAGACGGGTGGTCCCCCCAGTAAA
>NZ_JBNATZ010000082.1:0-10032 GCF_049701015.1 Desulfofundulus sp. | reverse complement strand
TTATGGTTCCAGCGGTGGGAGAACTCCTGGGTAAGGGGGCAGCGGCTACCCAGATAGGTTACTATGGCGGTATTATCATGTCAATTTATCTCATTGGAGCTGCCGTAGGTGGGATCATTTTCGGCATTGTTTCCGATTATTTGGGGCGGGTGAGAACTCTCATATTTACGATTCTTGTTTACTCTTTGATGACAGGGTTGTCGGGTTTTGCTCATAGCTGGGAACAACTGGCATTGTTTCGCTTCCTTACCGGCCTCGGTGTAGGGGGAGAGTGGGCAGCCGGTGCGGCTCTGCTTGCTGAGACATGGCCGGATGAGTTAAGACCTTATGCAGCCAGTTTCATGCAAATGGCCTGGCCGGTTGGATTTTTCTTTGCGGCCCTGATTAATTATATTATCGGGCCAATGGGGTGGCGTGCTGTATTCTGGGTTGGTGCAGTGCCGGCTCTATTGACGTTTTTTGTTCGCATGAGTGTCAAAGAACCTGAGAAATGGCTGGTGGCTCACCGCCGGCGGTTGGAAGTAAGAAGAAATAAATCTGCAGCCGGACAGGTTGAACGGGAATATTCAACATTCACATTATACCAGCTTTTTACCAGGCAATATATCAAATCAACAATTATCGGCTTTTTAATTGCGTTTGTAGCTCTATTCGGGTTATATGGGTCGACGAACTGGATTCCTGCTACCGTCAACATGCTGGCCAAAGAAGCCGGTTTGGGAGTTGCGGCCATTAAGGCCAGAGTTCTTTATGCCACCTTGTTGCAAAATGCCGGGGCTATTGTCGGGGCATTGGTTTTCGGGCCAATTGCTTATAAATGGGGACGCCGTCCCGCATTTCTAATTTTCTTCCTGGGCAACCTTTTGATTGCTCCTCCCATCTATCATATTGCTAAAGACTATGCTCTGTTTATCATGCTGGTTCCCTTACTTGGCTTTTTTGCCAATGGGGTTTTCTCTGGTCTGCCCATTTATTTGCCCGAGCTCTTCCCCACCAGGATACGTGCGACCGGTCAAGGTACATGTTACAATGGTGCTCGTATAATTTCTGCTTTGAGTCCTTTTATGACGGGTTTGCTGATTTCCTGGTTCCATGGCAACTTTGCCTATGCTTCAGCAGCTGTATGTTCCATATATCTCGTTGGCTTAATCACCCTTGCCTTTGCCAGGGAAACTAAAGATCAGCCTTTGCCTGAGTGATTTTTTCACACCCTGATAAAAAAAGAGACGGGCTTTTTGATGCAGGCGGAGATACCCGCCTGATTTTTTTGGGTAAAAGATGCTCGGGTTACCTGTACCAATAAAATCCTTGTCAGAAATGGCCGAAAAAGTATATCCTATATTGGAGGAGTGGCCATTGCTCCGGTGCCCGAGGTGGCCAATTTCCGGCAAAACAACATGAGAAGAGGGTTGATCTGGTGATTCCGCTACGCGATAGCATCCGCCCGCGGCGCAGGCCTTTTATGAACTGGTTTTTAATTTTGCTCAACATATGGGTATTCTTCTTTAAAGAATTGGGGCTTTCCCAGGTACAGCTCAGCCAGCTGTTTTACAATCTAGGCCTGATTCCAGCCCGGGTAACCCATGCCCTGCAGACGGGAGCGCCGCTGGAACCTCTGTTTATACCGTTTATTACAGCCATGTTCTTACACGGCGGGTGGGTACACCTTGGCGGCAACATGCTCTACCTGTGGATATTCGGAGATAATGTAGAAGACCGCCTGGGTCACCTGCGATTTTTGTTCTTTTACCTACTATGTGGCGTGGTTGGAAGCCTGGCTCATATCTGGGCCAACCCTGCTTCCCCCGTGCCGATTGTAGGTGCCAGCGGGGCTATTGCCGGGGTTTTGGGCGGGTACTTTGTTACCTTTCGTCACTCAAGGATCCTGACGCTTGTGCCGGTGTTCTTCTTCCTTACTCTTATAGAAGTGCCGGCAGTGATTTTCCTGGCCCTGTGGTTTATTATCCAGCTTTTTAACGGGGCGGCCTCTCTGGGTGGAGTGGTTAACCCGGTGGCCTGGTGGGCACACATTGGTGGTTTTATAGCCGGGATGGTTCTCATGAGGCTCTTGACTCCCAGGAACAGGTTGCGCAGTGAGTATCCCTGGTGGTAAGGATGTATTTTGGATGTATGTATAAGTAATGATCAGCAGAACCTGGAGTGACGCGGATGGAGCGTGCTCAACCAGGTTCGCTAACATTTACTACAAGCAGTTTACTACAGGCAGTTTACTAAAAGAAGGGGGGCCTGTCCCCCCCTCTTCTCATTTTTTACCGGGCAAAAACGTGGTTGCCGATTTGCGTTATCACCGGCCGGGACCAGACCCAGGTGCTCTGTGCTTTTGCCGGGTTCCAGTAGTAAAGGGCTCCGCCCGTGGGATCGTAGCCGCTAGCTGCATCCCGGGCTGCGGCGAGTGACTCCTGGGTGACGGGACGTAGATACTCGCCGTTGGTTACAGCCTCGAAGGCATCGGGCTGGTAGATTACGCCCCGGATGGTGTGGGGAAAGTCTTTGCTCCGGGTACGGTTCATTATGACAGCCCCAACGGCTACCTTGCCTATATAAGGTTCGTCTGCGGCTTCACCCTCGATCACCCGGGCCATGAGTATGAGATCGTCCCGGCTGATGCTGGACCCACGGGATACCTGAGCATCTGCTATAGTTTGGAAAGAATCTATGTCTGGAGTATCACCATTGTTTGCAGCGATCTTGCCTGTCCTCAAGTTTACCGCAGGTCCGGTGATAATATTTCCGTTGCCCGGTGCTGCCGCCAGTGCCAGGATGAGCACTGCCATAAATACACCAGCAGCCGTTACGGCTGATCTGTTTTCTTTAAACCAGAGAAAAAAAGCCATGGTTTCCACTCCTTTCGTCGTTTCCCCCAGGCTACTGGCGAGTATAAAGTATGTTCGCTGAATAATCAACCGTTAATTTTTGCCGCACCTATGGTAAAAAGAGTAAAATTACAGGATATAGAACAACGCTCCCAGGACGGCGGTTACCGGCAGGGTGAGTACCCAGGCCAGGAGAATTCTGCCTATTGTGGACCAGGATACAGCTTTTGCTCCCCTGGTAAGCCCTACTCCGGTGATGGACGAAGAAATCACGTGGGTGGTGCTCACGGGTAACCCCAGGAGTGTCGCTGTGAAGATGACCAGGGCCGAACCCGTGTCGGCGGCAAATCCTGCGGGCGGGTCCAGGCGGGTGATGCCCTCCCCCACTGTATGGATGATCCTCCAGCCTCCGCATGAGGTTCCCAGTGCCAGGGACAGGGCTGAAAGAACCTTGGCCCACAGGGGCACAACCAGGCTTTCCTGGTATCCGGTCAGGACCAGGGTGAGGGTAATTACCCCCATGGTTTTTTGCGCATCGTTAGTCCCGTGTGAGAATGCCTGGAGGGCGGCGGCAACCCGTTGCCAGTACCTGAAGCACCGGCTCAGGCGGGGGTTGGTTTGGCCTCCGGTTAAGAGGAGCAGTACCGCCATAACCGTAAAACCGGTTGTTACGGCCAGGAGTGGGGACAGAACCAGGGCTTGAAAAATAGTGACAAGTCCCGGCAGGTTGACTCCTTTCAGACCTGCTGCGGCCAGTGCGGCACCGGTCAAAGCGCCTACCAGGGCGTGGGAAGAGCTGCTGGGCAGCCCGCCGAGCCAGGTCAGCAGGTTCCAGACAACGGCCGCCAGCAGGGCGGCTGTAATCGTTTTGGGATTATTAGAAAGGGTGGCTGTATCGACAATACCTCCGGCCATGGTCAAGGCCACTCCGGTAAATGTCAGTGCACCCAGGAAGTTCATGGTGGTGGCCAGGAGGATGGCGGAGCGGGATGTCAGGGCACCGGTTGCCAGTGAGGTGGCTACAGCGTTGGCCGTATCGTGGAAGCCGTTGATGAAATCAAAGGCCAGGGCCAGGAAAATAACCGGCACGAGTACCTCGCACACTGTACCAGCTCCTTTTAAAAATATAACCGCTATTTGGACATGATCCCATATAATGCTATGCCTGAAATAAAAAGTTATCACAGGGTAAATACTATAACCGTTCAGTTCCAGGGGAGAAGTCGAAATGGAGGAGGGTGATGTTATGCAGAAGGATATTTGTGTGGTGGGCATCCTGGTGGATGGGCGGGCGGACAGGGCTCCGGAGGTTCAGCAGGTGCTGACCAGGCACGGTTCGAAAATTTTAAGCCGGTCGGGTATTCCGGACCAGAGTAGGAAGCGGGGAATTATTACCCTGACCATGGAGGCAGATGAAAGTGAACGGAGGATGCTGGAGCGCGATTTACAGCAGATTGATGGGGTAGTGGTTAAGTCGGTTACCCTGGGCCCCGCATTAGCATGATTTAAAATCAAAAATCCCGGCCGGTTATGACCGGGATTTTTTACCACAGGTTCCCTGAACCCGCTCTGATTATATTTTGCCGTACCCGTTCCTCCGCGTGCTTGAAAAATTCCTCCAGGTCCGTTTCCACCATGTGTCGGGCTGCCTCAATAAGCCTGGCCGTACGTTCAATGTCGATGTGGATGCGGTGCTTGTAGAACATCTGTACGTCGTACTTGGCCGCCAGTGTGCGTGGGGTGAGACGGTTAATTTCGATGTAATAGGGGAAATTGTGGATACGCTGGTACAGACGGCGGGGCTCCACTCCGTACAGCGGTGCCACGCACTGGCTGATTTTTTCAATCAGGCCGGTATTGCCAAAGGCGGCGGCCAGGACCCGGCCGTAAACAGCCCCTTGACCGGTAAGGAGTTCTATACCCATCTCCACAATGTTGTGGCTTTTCCACCAGCCCATGGCCGGAGGCAGGTTGCACGCCCGGATGGTTTCCTCAATTAAGGGGCGACCTTTTTCAAAGCAATAACCACGTTCGTAATCGAGGTACTTTTCATCCCCGTAGTAATCAAGACCTTCCGGGATGACTCCATGGGTAAGCACTCCCCGCGCAAAATCCCGCAACTGGGGGTCATGCTCCAGGGCAGCCAGCAACTCTTTCCCCCGGCCGTGGCTCTCTTCGCGGCCGAGGGCCAGGGCGGCAATCATATCCGGGAAAATACTGCCCAGAACCAGGGCGTCCGTAAGCTTTCCACAGACTCGCTCGGCGAAGTAGACATGAGTTTGAGGATACAATTTGAGATACACCCGCTTAAGGACAGATTTCTGATTAATGATATTCTTCTAGCTGTTGCTCCGTTTTCCTACCGGGAAGCCAAATTTTCGTTCACCACCCCTTGAGGAGCAAAAAACTGGCTCCTGCCAGGAGCAGGGCGAGGGCGAAGGCCAGTCCCCGTACCTGCCTGGATAGGTGGGAGAGCTCCTGCTCGAGGCGGGTGACGCGTTTTTCCAGTTCCTCCACGGACAAGCGCCATTCCTGGTATCTTTCATGCAAGACGGCGTTCAAGCCGGTCACCTGTCCGTCCAGCTGATCCAGCCGCCTTTCAGTGGGGGTGACGATCCGCTGGCGGATGGTTTGAGCCAGGGAATCCACCACCTCTTTTTCCTTGCCTTGTGAGGAAGTCACAATATTTAACCCTCCTTGGCCTGCTGGATGGCGTCCCGCAGGGCGGTTAGCGTGACCAGGGGAGTTTCTGTCACCCTGTTTTCCAGCTGGTTCATCAATTCCCTGGTTTCCCTGTAAAAGGCGGCCTGCTGTTCCTGTAGTTCACCTAATGCACGGGCCAGCCTGTTTATTTCCTGAGAAAATGGCTCGACTAGTTTTTCACGTAAGGCCACCAGGATTTCCTTCATCAACGCTTGAAGTGCTTCGTCCTGAACCGTTTGCCTGATGGACATGAAGGCTTCCCTCCTTAAATTTGGTGAATGGCTCCTTTGAGCAGGGTTAAGAAGCGGGTTATTTCCTGCTGGGAATTCTGACGGATGATGTTTGTTACTTCCTCTTCGAGTTCTACCAGCAGGTTCTGTTTTATTTCACTTCCCGTCTGGTTGCTTACCTCCCTGATGATGCGCTTTAACCTTTCCTCGAGGACGCGGGCATTTTCCATACGCGATAACCTCCCGGTTGCTTGAGTAAGAGCCGGATTTCCTCCAGTTCCCGGCGGTATTTTTCCAGTGCCTGCATGGCAGTCAGGAGTTCCTTTATTTGTTCGATACGCTGCATGAGTACCTTCTCACCCCGTCGAGCCAGGATGAACCGCTCCAGACGGCGCAGAAACTGGTTGAAGGCCGGGTTGTTTTTATCCTTCAGGGCTTCCAGGGCGGAAATGAAATAAATTTCCGGGGGCGCCGGCGAGGCCAGTTCCCGGCGCAGGAAGGCCGCCACCCTTTCTTTTTCGCTCCTGTTCAAGGTATCGGCAAAATTAACCACGCAAAAGCAGTTTTCGCGCCATTTGTCTGGAAACACCATATTCCGCAGGATTTCCCGATGGGTGGAGGAAAGCATGTGCCGCCCGTTGAAAAAGACCAGGTGAACATCGCTTCTACTCAGCCAGCTGGTAACGGTTTCTGCGTAGCGGGTATGTACCGAGTCTATGCCCGGAGTATCTACGAAGGTGGCCAGCTGGAATATTTCAGCCGGATGGTAGATGTCGATCCCGTCTACCAGTATCGCTTCTTCAGGGGCGGTAATCAGGTTTTTGAATTCCATGAGTTCACCGGGATCTGCCAGGTGATAGGTCTTTTCCCGGGCGTTATGAAAGGAGATGCGTACAGCCTTTACCGCCTGGGCGGCCCGCTTGGCCGGAATGGGGCGGGTGATGGTGGGAACGTGATGGCTGAATTTCACCGGAAAGGCCGGCGGGCGGAAAAGGTTTTGAGTTCTGGTGAGGAGTGTATGTAGCTGTGCCGTGTCCACCTGCGAGAATTCCCCCCCGGTGCGGGCTTCAATTCCCCTGAGGGTGTTAAGAAAGTACGGTTTCTGCAGCCAGTCGTTCAGGACGGCCAGCTCGTCCCGGCACAGGAAAACCTCCCCTTCCCTTTCGTCGAGCAGGGGAATGGTGACCTGTAGGGGGTAATGGGCCACCGCCAGTTTTTCAGTCCCATAATGCAGCCGTATAACTGATGAAGTGGTTGGTTTGTCCTGGGCCGGCAGCAGGGCCTCCTGCATCAGGGCGTTGAGAAAGGAGCTTTTGCCCGACGAAAAAGGGCCCCAGAGGGTGATGAAAAAGCGGTCGTTGGCGATACTTCCGGCCAGCTCCTTCAGGCGGTTGCGTATTGAAGTCGCCTTCAGGGCGGGTTCTTTCAGTAAACGCTGCAATAAGTTCTGGAGGCGTTCCTTGATCAAGGAAAAATTAACTGTTTGCCACGACTCTCCGGCAGCCTGGGGGCATGCGTGTGTCAGAGGGATTTTCCGGTTGAACTCATCCAGTCTTGCGCGGATTCCGGAACGCATTTCCTGCAGCGTTACAAATTGCCGCCCGGTTTCCAGCGCTGCCCGCGCACGCTCGTAAATATCCCAGAACGCACACAGAAAGTGCCCGTCATCTTTGATGGAAAGCGTCCCGGCCAGCCTGCGTGGGATATACCTGTCTTCCTCCTTCAATTGCTTTTCAATTTCCTTTAAAATCAGGAGAGCCAGCTCTACTTCAATGAACTGCCGCAGGTTTTCTACGCTTTCTCGATTTCGGGTGTCCACGTAGTTGACAGGTACCTCGGAGCCAAAAATTTCACTCAGTGCAGCCCGTGTGGATGCGAGGGCGCTGCCGTCCGGGTGCCCGCAGTTGCTGTTGATCCAGAAGGAAATCCGCCCGGGAAGATTGTGGAGGAACGAGCTCCCCTTTAAACGGTGCAGGAAGTAGCGGTCCCGGTCATCAAGTCCCCGCTGGTGAAACAGGTAGAGGAGAATATCCACCCGGGGAATGATTTCTTGCAGCAGCTGATTCTGGTTGGCTGCATCCAGTCCCGGAGTGTCAATCAAGGTATACTTTTTGAGCTGGGGATTGGGCATGGTTATTTCGATCAGATTTGAGGGGATATTCTTTTGACGCAGCAGGAAGGCCAGTTCCCGTCCGGATTGGACTTTTTTCAGGAATTTCCCGTTCATGGACACGGAAACGGTCTCCCCGTAGTGAAAAATGAGGGGGCAGGTTGTAGCCGGCAGCACGTCCACCGGCGAGATTTCTTCCTCCAGGAGGGCATTGACCAGGGTGGACTTTCCCGCGTTGCACGCTCCGGTGACGGCAAGGGTAGGTGTGGGGCGGTGCGGGAGGTACCTTTCCCGCAGTTCAAAGGATGTACCCGTCATCTTAAAAACACGCTCCCCGAATGGCCGGCCGGTTTCCCCGGCCGGTATTAACTGTCCACCTGCCTATCTGCTATATATTAGCATTGTGGGACAAATATGACATCCGGGGAGTGCATGATCCATAACCGGTCAACCAGCACTTGAGCCGGTCTGCGGTTTACCGGAATCCATTTTCTGCAGCACTTCCAGGACATGTTTTGCCCTTCGGTCGTACTCCTGTACTTTACTGAAAAACTCTATTAAAAAGTGCCGGACCTTCTCGTTCCGGGCCACCGGGGGACGACGCAGGTGCCGGATCAGCAGTATCATGGACTTTAAATGTTCCACCAGGGCACGGTCGGGGTCGCCTGTCAGCTCCATGTGGCGAATTTTTTGAGCACAGGCCTGGCTTATTTCCGGCACGGTTTTCCCCTGCATGTTTTGTAAGAAAACCAGCAGATTATGGACGTCCGGGCTAAAGTCGTTCACCATAAGCACCTCTTTCCTGGCGGGCACTGTTTCTCTCAACTTGCGTCTAGCGAATAAGAGAGGGTAAGGTGAGGAATATTTCCAGCATAAAGAGCAGCACGATGGCGAGTTCCAGCAGGACGGACTGCTGATTCACCAGCCGGTTGTTCAGCATGGTGTAATTCTGCATAATTACAGATAGTTTACGCTGAATGCTTTCCACCCAGGCCCTGGTACGAAAAACTGACAGTGCGGCTCCGTAAACCCGGGCATAAAAGACATCTTCCGTTACTTTGAGGGAGTTTTGAATCCTTTCCAGAATTTCATTTATATCAACTACCAGTTCCATCAAACGGTTCATGATATGCCGGTAGTGCTTCATACGCCGGAGCCGGGTAACCCGTTCCGCTTCTTCAATGTCACCGTACATTCTGCCCATTTCTTCGCTGAGCAGGTTATCGTAATAACGGAGTTCCAGCAGTTGGGTCAGGGCGAATTCCAGCAGGTCGGGGATGTCGTGACTGCCGGCCGCGTCGTATACCAGGGCTGAGGCCCAGGTTATAATGGTAAGGTCGTCCGGGCCATAGGAGAACGAATGCTGCAGGGTTTCCCTGCGCACCTGGGGGCTTACCGGTTCCGGTTCGGCCAGCAACAGGGGCACCGGGTCCCAGTTGTGGTTCCATTCCTGGAAGAAAAACAAAATATAATCTTCCTCGGCTCCCCGCAGCCCCGGGTGAATCATGGCTTTGCCCAGGCCTTTTATTATTTCTTCTAGCTTGCTCTGGAAAATCCCTTCCGTTTTTCTTTCCATTTCTTCGTTTTCACACAAATACACGGCCAGATCCCTGATCTCCTGGTAACTGAATCCTACAGGGAGTAAAATGTGCATGACCAGGCTTACTACACCCAGGTCGTAAATCTTACCTGTAAAGCGGACGCGGAAATCCCGCTGGCCCAGCTTCATGCATTCTTCCCCCAGTTCAACAGTTACAGGCGGATTGGGGATGTGTATGGATTTCAGCCGTGCCCGGGAGAGGCGAAGCCTGGAAGTGGGTTTGGTGTGGGCCAGCGTTTGTTCCACGATGTTCAGCTTGATCTCCTCCGCCACGTCGTACAAGCGGTAGAGCCATATGGAATTGGACATTCTCATCCTATCCTTTCCAAGAGTATGAAATTCTGGCCATGTTTTAAGGTACCCGTGGTCCCGGGCTGTAAAAATATTATACCCTTGACAGAAGAGCTTTGTAAGTCGTATAATAAAAAGCGCGATGTCGGAGTGGCGGAACTGGCAGACGCGCACGTTTGAGGGGCGTGTGGGAAACCGTGCGGGTTCGAGTCCCGCCTCCGACACCAGATTAAAACACCGCACTTATGAGGTGCGGTTCAGTTT
>NZ_JBNATZ010000081.1:0-10052 GCF_049701015.1 Desulfofundulus sp. | reverse complement strand
GTATCGGCACCCAGTTCACCGGCCTCCATGAAATTGCCCAGGTTCAGTTTGAGAGGCAGACATGCAAATTCGGGAGCATGTCTGGCTCCCAGGGTCAGGGTACGTTTACTGGTAGGCGGAGGTACCACCACCTCCACCCCCAGGTATTCCAGCATGGCCGAAAGGCAGATCCACATATGTCCCATGTGAGGAAAGGTAACCTTCATCATACACTCTCCCTTGCGACATGAAAGTGCCGGCGTTCCATCATATCCAGAAAGGCTTCCAGGCGGGTTACCACTCCGGCTTCTGCCGAATGCTCGTCCAGAGTCAGGTTGAGGAAGGGCTTACCCCGGCGTTTTACCTCCCGGGAGATCAGTTCCCCCGTGAGAGAATCGGGGCCACAGGCAAAGGAAGCTACATGGATGATGCCGTCCACATCCGGATTCTGCAGGTAATACCAGGCAGCCCCGATTATGCGCTGTCCCAGGCTCCAGAAAAGGTGTTTGGGAAGCCTGGCAGCCTGTTCCCGGACCAGGGTTTCCGGCAGGTTATCGGCGCTCCAAACCCGTACCCCGCTCTTTATCAGGCGTTTCAAAAGGTTCATGCTGATGTAAGGGTCGTAGATATTGTATGGGTGACCGATTACGGCCACTGTTGGGCCGCCGCCGGTCTTTTGTTCTTCCGCCACCCCCTGGTAAAGTACTGCCAGCGCCTGTTCGGGGAAGAGCCCTTTTTCCAGCAACCGGATATAGGAGGTCTGGGCGTGCATGGCCCGCCGGTAGGCAAGGTAAATGGCGAGCCGGTTACTTGTGAAGTTGCGGCCCAGGGCGGCAAAGAAAGGGTAAGGATTATCCTTACGGTAAAGATTGAGGTTCGGGTCCAGGAGGGGTGGCAACCCTGAAATTCCACGCCGGACCATGTCCGGAAAGCCCAGAAACTTGGGACATATGTATTCACGGCGGGCTATACTTACCAGCCTGGGCAAGAAAAGCATGTCTACCCGGTCTTTTAAATCAATGACGTGACCAAAAGCCAATCTCACAGGCAGACAGACGTCATCACCAGAGTTATGTAAACCGGCATCCAGAATAGATTTGGTGGTCGGGTTCGAGATAACTACTTCCAGCCCCAGAGCCTCGAAAAAAGTGCGCCATAAAGGTAAGTAATAGTAATAAAGTAAGGCTCTGGGTATACCTACCTTAAGGGTCATGGGACTTACTCCTCTCTTCTTACAATATTTTTAGTATGACCCAAAGGGCGGAAAATAAAACAGCCCCCGGGATGGGGGCTTACCGTTTTCGTGCAGGCTCGGGTACGGCCTGCCGGTATTTGTCCCGGGTTTTCAGGATGCTGGGACGGATGTTTTCTACAGGGACCGGATAACGCACCAGCACTTTCTTCAGAGCCGTCCAGTTAAAGGGGATCAAGGGCCACAGGTAAGGAACCCCGAAGGACCTCGTGGCAGCCAGAAAGGCCAAAGTTGCCAGCGTGGCAATGATAAAACCGGGCAGGCCGGCCACAGCCACGGCTGCCATAAGGAAGAGGCGCACCAGGCGGTTGGCGAGGGAGAGTTCATAACTCGGAGTAAGAAACACCCCTATCATGGCTATGGACGTATATAAAATTACCTCGGGTGCAAACAAACCTACGGAAACGGCAATGTTGCCTATAAGCAGCGCTGCGATCAAGCTGATAGAGACCGACAGGCCCGTGGGAGTGTGGATGGTCGCCATCCGAACCATGTCCACTGAAAATTCGGCAATAATGAACTGGACTATCAGGGGAATGGCGCCAACTTTTTTAGGACCGATGAACTTCAGGGCCGGTGGTAACAGTTCCGGATGCAGGGCGGCTAAAAACCAGAGAGGCAACAGGAAGATGGAAACAGCCACCCCCACGAAACGCACCGTACGCAACCATACACCCACAGAAGGGCTCTGCCGGTATTCTTCAGCATGTTGCAGGTGATGAAAGTAGGTGGCGGGAACTATGGCCACACTGGGAGAAGTATCCACCAGCACCAGGACGTGTCCTTCAAGCAGGTGGATGGCAGCCACGTCCGGGCGCTCCGTATAGCGTACCCGGGGGAAAGGGTTCCAGTAGCTGCCCGGAGTGATCAATTCCTCTACCGCTTTCTCCGCCATGGGCAGGCCGTCAATGTCAATGTGTTTTATCTTTTCCTTGATACTGTCCACCAGGTCCGGGTTGGCCACGTCCTGGAGGAAGCAAATGACTATATCGGTCTTGGACCTCCTGCCCGCCTGGAGGAGCTCCATACGCAGCCTGGGGTCCCTTATACGACGGCGGATAAGTGCGGTGTTGTAGACCAGTGTTTCGGTGAAACCGTCCCGGGAACCCCGAACCACCCTTTCCAGATCAGGCTCCTCGGGCTGGCGGACGGGATAAATGCGGGCGTCAATGATGATGGCTTTGTCTTCCCCATCGATAAGCAGTGCCTGGGGACCTGAAAGCACCTTGTCCACGATGTCCTCCAGGTACTCGACCTGGCTGACCTCGCTGTAGGGAACGTGGCGGTAGAAAAACTTGCGGAAGGTATTTATGGTCACCCCTTCCCGTTCCAGTTCCGCAAGGTGTTCCAGGATAAAGGTCCAATATTGATCGTTGGTCAGGCCATCCACAAAGAGGAGGGCGACCTTAACGCCACCTATATTCAATTCACGCATGAGAACATCGAAACTTTCCCCTATTCCCAGAGCTTTCTTCAGGAACTCAGTGTTCTCTTCCAGCCGTTTTTTGACGGGCGTTTTGTTATTCGAGCCCGCCGGCTGCTGGTTCACACCTGCCGTCTGCTGGGTCATAAGATCACTCCTATCCTTTTGGTCGGAAGGCCAGGGCGGCCAGGTAACCAAAAACGACCGCTGCGGTTATACCAGCGGCTGTAGCGGCCACCCCTCCGGTAAAAGCTCCCAGAACTCCTTTTTGTTTGACCCCGTTTATGGCTCCCTGCGCCAGCATGTGTCCGAAGCCGCTCAACGGTACCGTGGCTCCCGCCCCGGCCCACTTAACCAGGGGCTGGTACAAACCCAGAGCACTTAAAATAGCTCCCCCGGTCACAAAACCCACCAGTACGTGAGCGGGCGTAACTTTATGGCTGGTCAGATCCATCAGGAGCTGGGCAATCACACATAACAGGCCGCCCACGAGAAATGCTTTTAATAAAATCATGTTTCCCCATCACCGTCCTTCTATGACCACGGCATGAGCAATGCCGGGAATAGTATCACCCTGCTGGTAACTGCAAAGGCTGAAAAGGGCTCCGGTTGCAACACCCAGGATACGCTTTAAGCGGCCGGCCTTAATTTCCTGGATCAGGTAACCACAGGTGACCACACCCGCACAGGCGCACCCGCTACCCCCTGCATGGGCATCCTGCTCCGGAGCGTAAATCATGATTCCGCAGTCGGTAAACCGTGTGGAAATGTCATAACCCTTCTGCTGCATTAATTTAAGGGCAAGTTCACGCCCGTAAGTTCCCAGGTCACCCGTGACAAAAAGATCGTAGTAATCGGGCTGCCGCTGGGTATCCATGAGGTGACGGGCCATGGTATCGGCCGCTGCGGGGGCCATGGCCGCCCCCATGTTCATGGGGTCTCCCTGGCCCAGATCAATTACTTTACCTATGGTAGCATGAGTAATCACCGGCCCGTTACCCTGGCGGGCCAGTACCGCCGCCGCCGCTCCTGTTACCGTCCAGGTGGAATACACGGGACGCTGGGTACCCTGCTCCGTGGGATAACGATATTGCCTTTCGGCCGTAGCATTGTGGCTGGATACTCCTACCAGCACATACTCCGCAAAACCACCATCAATGAGCATCGCCCCGAGGGCCAGACCTTCATACATGGTGGCACAGGCCCCGTAAAGGCCGATAAAGGGGATACCCAGATCCCGGGCGACGAAATCAGCGCTGATGATCTGGTTCAAAAGGTCACCGGCCAGCAGGTAGTCGATATTCTGGGGTTGCAGGTTGGCCCGCTGGATGGCATTCTGCATTACTTCTTTGAGCATCCGGCGCTCTGCTTTTTCCCAGGTGTTTTCCCCGTAGTAGTTGTCCTCCACAACCTTGTCAAAAGTATGCGCAAGAGGCCCCTGGCCTTCCTTGCTTCCCACAATAGTGGCCGTTGAGATTATGACCGGCGGATTTTGAAACCAGACAGTTTGCAATCCGTTCTTTTTGGGTGCCGGCAAAGGCTCCACCTCCTACCGGAAGAAGAAGTAGTACAAAAGGGCTACCAACCAGGCTGTAACAATGCCAAACACAAGTACCGGCCCGGCGACGGTGAACAGCCGTGCGCCCACTCCGAGAACCAGACCTTCACCCCGGTATTCCATGGCCGGAGCGACCATGGAATTGGCAAAACCGGTAATGGGTACTATGGTACCGGCACCGGCAAATTTGGCAATCTCATCGTATACCCCCAGCCCGGTAAGCAGAGCGGCTAGGAATACCAGCACCGTGGACGTGGCTGCCCCCGCTTCCGGGAAAGTAAGCCCCCGGGCCTGGAAAAAGTTCAAAAATAGCTGCCCCAAAACACTGATCAGACCGCCCACGACAAAGGCCCAGAAAACGTTACGGCCCACGGTGGGTCGCGGTTGAATCTCCCGGACCATCTTCTGATATTCTTTTTTCTGTATTTCCAGTGGTTGAGAATCTTTTACCTCGGCCATCAGGTCTCACCCCCGGTTGTTATGGTTTCCTCGTTACCACGCGATTATGCGCTCCAAAGGGAGTCCTGAAAAGCTAAAAATAAAGGGGGACACCCTCTTTGGTGTCCCGGTTTTTTGATTAGCCCCGGTGGGCGATTTTGACATTAGCTTTGTACTCAGTAACCCGCCCGTTTTGCACATTGGCAGTCAGGTTGACCACTTCCACGCCTACAATATCGCTGATGGTCTTGGATGCTTCGTCCACAGCTGCCTGGACTGCCGCTTTCCACCCGTTGGGCGACTCGCCTACCAATTCCGAAACCTTGATATGCATAAAGTCATCCTCCTTTGATAAACTTTTTAAAGACTAAAGCTATTATCTACGGTTAAACCGGGTTTTATGCGGTTGGCAAAATTTTTGTTAGAACCCCTTGACAGGTTTACCATGCTCTGTAAGTGAGGAATCCAGCCAGTCCCCGTGAATTTACCGGTGATATAGAAAAAAGCCGGGGGTTGTTAATCCTCCCCCGGCTGCATCATTTCCTTAAGCTTTTTTAACGCCTGTCGTTCCAAGCGGGATACCTGTACCTGGGATAAACCCAGGCGCCTGGCTACGTCTGCCTGGGTTTTATCTTCAAAAAACCGCCACATGAGGATTTTCCTGTCTCGTTCGGGCAGGGACATGAGCAGCTCCTTCACAGCAATATGGTCCAGCCAGGGCACCTCACCTTCTTCCCCATCCTGGAGCTGATCCAGAAGGTATATGGGGTCCCCGTCATCCTGGTGGAGGGTTTCGTAGATGGAAGCAGGTGCCTGGGCCGCTTCCAGGGCGGTAACCACATCTTCCCTGGAGATTCCCAGCTCCGCCGCCACTTCCCCCACCGAGGGTTCCCGGCCCAGCCGCCCGGTAAGGCGTTCCCGGGCCTGCTGTATGCGGTAGGCGGTTTCCTTTACCGACCGGCTGACTTTCACGGGATTGTCATCCCGCAAGAAGCGCCGGATTTCTCCTACAATCATGGGTACGGCATAAGTAGAAAATCTAACGTCGTAGTTTAAGTCGAATTTGTCAATGGCCTTCATCAGGCCGATGCACCCGATCTGGAATAAATCTTCCAGTTCATAACCCCGGTTTTGAAAGCGCCGGACCAGATTGAAGACAAGCTTTAAATTACAATTGATCAACCTTTCCCGGGCGGCCTTATCCCCGGCCCGGGCACGGCGCAGCAGTTCCCGCATCTCTTCGTCGCGCAAAAGAGGGAAGCGGGGTAAATTCATTTCCACCAATCGGGTACTCATGGGGCAGTCACCTCAGTGACCCCCCTGGGAAGCAGCTGCTGCACCCCGGTTGATATTCTTAACCATTGTCACCCGGGTACCCCTGGACGGCCCGGAATCGACATGAAGGCGGTCCATGAAGGACTGCATGAACACAAATCCCAGTCCCATCCGTTCCGGATCGGTGGAATAGGCCGGTTCCAGCGCCTTCTTTACATCGGCAATGCCCTTGCCGCCGTCTTCCACCTTGATCTCCACACCTGTTTCCCTGAGGGTGACAAACACCCTTATAATGCCTGTCGGGGAATTTTCATAACCATGGACAATGGCATTGGCCACCGCTTCGGAAACAGCTACTTTGATTTCCTCCAGGTCGTTTAATGTGAAATCCAGCTGGGAAGCAAAAGCCGCTACGGCCACCCGGGCAAAGGCCACGTTTTCCGGTAAACTTAAAAACTCCATTTTCAGCTGGTTAATCACCTTCATGACAATCCCCCCTCACCCGGCCCTGGCTACAGCTTCTTCTTCCGTGGTATACTCACTCATGATCCGCAGTAACCCCGAGAGTTCACAAATGCGGCGCACATGGGGCTGGAGGCCCACCAGCGAAACCCTGCCCCCTTCCCTGGCCAGGCGCTTGTAGCGGCCAAGGATGACCCCCAGACAGGAACTATCGATATAAGAAACCCGGTTAAAATTAAAAACAAGGTGACGCACCGGGTTTTTACTTAAAGATTCTTCCAGGGTGCGGCGCAGGTAGTCGGCCACTCCCAGGTCAAGCTCTCCCTCCGGCCGGACAAACAGGGTATCCTGTCTGATTTCCAGATCCAGTTCCATCATTAAATCAACTCCTGCCGCTTTTCAAGTAAATATTCAGGGTTTTAAAGAATATTTACGTTTTGACTTCAATACTTCTACGGCAGAACCGGATTTTCCTGCTAAATGTTACCATATATTCTGTCGAAATGCAAATTTTAAGGTGCCCCTCCCGGGGCACCCCGATTTAGCGAACGCCGTACATACGGGTGAAAACTTTTTTGATCTGTTGCAGCAAGCTGGCTTTTTTAACATCGTACCGGGCCACCAGGGGTACCCGTAGCACTTCCTGCCCGTCTTTTTTCACCACACAATAGCCAAGTTGTTGTCCCTTGACCACGGGAGCGGTCACGCGGGATGGTAGTTCCAGGTGGGTGGTGAAGCCACGGTCTTCACCTTTTGGTACGACCACGGTAACCCGGTCTGCAGTGACCACATCCAGCTTGTCAACCGCCCCTTTGCTCACAGGCAGAGCCTTTACTTTAGCACCGGCCGGGTAAATGTTTACAGCCTTGTAGCGGGCGAAGCCATATTTGTACAGTTTGATGGATTCCCGGAAATGGCTTCTGGGTTCAGGAGTACCCAGGACTACCGCAATCAACCGCAGACCATCACGTTCCGCTGAAGAGGCCAGACAATATTTCGCCTCGTTGGTCCAACCCGTCTTGCCCGCATCCACACCTTCATACCATTTGAGCAGCTTGTTTGTATTCCAGAGCTTGAATTTCCCGCCCCGGAGATCATATTCGTAAATGGAGGAGATGCGGCGGAATAGAGGGTATTTCAAACATTCGCGGAGAATAACCGCCATATCGTAGGCTGAAGTGTAATGACCACTGGCCGGGAGGCCAGTACAGTTGACAAAGTGAGTATGTTTAAGGCCCAGCTGTTTGACCCGCTGGTTCATGGCCTCCACAAAGGCTTCCTCACTCCCCAGGACGTGCTCAGCCACGGCCACGCTCGCATCATTGGCTGATCCCACGGCCACGGCGATGAGCATTTCCTCAAAACTGAATTCTTCACCGGGTTCGAGGTAAATCTGTGAGCCGCCCATCTCCCACGCGTTCTCACTGGCCACCACCCGGTCCTTCAGGTTGACCTTGCCCTGTTCCACGGCTTCCACGGCTAAAAGAAGGGTCATGAGCTTGGTCACACTGGCCATTGGCAATTCCTTATCGGGATTTTTAGCCCATAAAACCTTCCCCGTGTGAGCTTCCATAAGTACGGCGGATTCGGCAGTGGTATCCAGCCCGCCGCTGGTGCCCTCCTCTTTTTCTTTTACTGCCCAGGCCGGCAAGGCAAAAGCCACGGTAAATAAACAGATCAACAATGTAGCGAGGACCTTCCGGGCGAACATGCGGTATAAACCTCCTCATATTTTTTTATCCTGATTTTTATCCTGAATCTTGCTGATGATACTCACGGTCCGCCAACGCTCTAGGGATGCTTTGGTGATTGGTACAAAGGGAATATTTCAGCCGCCGGCAGAGACTGCTGGAAATCGTACGCCATCTTGCTCAAGCGGGCGATATCGGCAAAACCCTCCCGGGTTTCTTTTACCCCACTGGACAGAACTACAAGGATGTAAGGCCGCTGGCTAAAAACCACCCCGCAGTCATTTGCTATACCATCCAGGTCCCCTTCCTTATGGGCCACCATGACCTGGTGCGGGAGCAAGCCCGGTAAGCCAACATGAAAAGACGGGTGAGCCAGATCGTCGAGCAGGCGCTGTCCTTCCTGCGGGTGGCGCCGGGCGAAATCCAGGGTGGCCTTCACATAAGCGGCCAGGTCCCGCGCGGTGGTTAAATTTTTACCTCCCGGATAAATAGTACGGCCACCGAGTTCCCGCATATAGGCACAGAAGTTCGACCGGCCCACATGCCTGGCCAGCATGCGAAAGGCCACGTTATCACTTATGGTAACGGCGAGGTTGGTCAGCAAACGCAGGGAATAGGTATCACCGTCCCTGGCTTCGTACCGCAGCACTCCGGAACCGTCTTCATAGTCCGTAGCTTTGCGGTAACTCACCCGGTCGTACCAGTGCATTTTACCCTGCACCACCAGGTCGTTTATGTACAGGGCCATGGGCAGCTTGACCGTGCTGGCTGCCACCATTGGTTTGTCGGCATTAATACCGAAACTGGCACCGGAGGCCAGATCTTCAAAGTAAATGGCAAAATCAGACTTTTTCCCACGGATAAAACTTTCCATCTGTTTTTTCAAGGGTGAGTAATCAACAGACTGCACCTGCACCGGTTGTCCGGGAGGCTGACCGGTGGCCGGTAGACTGCCCCAGGCAGTGAGGGGACAGGTACCAAGACTTAAAGCGAGCAAAAAAACCACCAGGCGTGAAATGTCAACCATGCTGTTTCACCTCCTTATTGCCCTGGAAATAATTAACCACGCCCTGGAGGATTACCCGGGCAGCACGTTCCTGGTAGGCGGGATCGGTTAACCGCCGGGATTCCTCCTCATGGCTCAAAAACCCCACTTCTACTATGACTGCCGGGATGCGAGAATTGCGGCAGACGTAAAAATCGCCGGCCAAAGCCTGGCGCCCGGAGTCTATCAGGTTCCTGTTAAGCTCCACCTGGATGGCTTCGGCCAGCTTCCGGCTTTCCTGAGAACCAACCTGGTAAAAAACCTGTGCTCCGTATTCATCAGGTTCGGAAAAGTGATTCAAGTGGATGCTGAGGAAAATATGAGCACCGCACTTGTTGGCCAGTTCCACCCGGCGGGCCAGGTCGTGGGCTTGTATTCTACCTCCACCGCTACCCCCGGCACCCGCAGGTTCCCTGTCTCCATCCCGGGTCAGCACCACCCGGGCACCTGCATCCCGCAAGACGCCGGCCACCCGCCGGCTGATTTCCATGGCTACGTCTTTCTCTACAATGCCGTGACATCCCACCGCCCCGGGGTCGTCTCCTCCGTGGCCGGGATCAATCACGATCACGCGTCCGGCCAGAGGTTTACTGGAGGGGGCCGCCTCCAACGGAATCCCCACCGAAAACAAGCAGAGAAGAACTATCACGACCACAAAGCGGGCCAGGCTTTTCGCTACAGGATGCAACGCGTATCCACCTCGGCAACTAATCTCAAACCGCTGGATCCCTGCTTTACTTAAGGTTTACAATCACCATGGAATTTATAAGCCGCGGGGAGATCTAGTTTCTGACAAAAATAAAAGGGTTACGAAGTTCCTCCCCTCTTGCTTCCAAAGGGAATAAGGATCTCCGTAACCCGTATGAGCCGGCAGCGAGAAGGCCGTGAGGTTATTACCTCACTTGTCCGGAATTATAGCCGGCAACGCG
>NZ_JBNATZ010000080.1:0-10151 GCF_049701015.1 Desulfofundulus sp. | reverse complement strand
TACTGGACCACTACTGGACCACACCTAAATTCCCTCTGGTCCAGTGGGTTTTATGATTTCTTTACCAGTTACTTGGTTGGCTTTTACTTGCTTTTCCGGGCCAGTTCCTCTTTCCAGTCCGGGTTGGATGCTCCCGAAAATTCGTAACCGAGTTTTACTGCCACATCGCCGCCGGGAGGAAAGCCCATCACCAAAAAGGACCCTGGCGGGGCAGGAATTATCCCGAGTACTCTTTCTTCCTCCTCCAGCTCAACTCCCGTATCATTTGAGGTGGCTCCTTCCCAATCGAAGGTGATCGGATAGCAGTTGACAGCGTACTTGGTTCCCTTCCGTTAGAACCCTGGGCATAATAAGGGATTTTCGTAATTAGAAATGCTACAACAGGCTCCTTCCAGATATCTTCTTCTGTGATTTCGGGCTTTCTTTTAACGTCAGGCACAGTTTGCGCTCCTTTCTAATTCAGCTTGGTTGGAGCCCGGGCGGGACCTCTCCCGCCCGGACTGCCGAGCTAGTTAGAACGGGATGTCTTCAAAAGCTTGACCGTCTCCTTGAGCGACTTCTTCCGCCGGGATGTCTATTACCGTTTCGCCCGGCCGGACCGCGGGAGGCCGACGGAGGATAGGTTTCAGCGCTTCGGCGTACTCCTTGACTTTTCCGTACTGCTCGTCACCAAGTTTTTCCACTACAGCGAACGTCGCTTCCGCGTAAGGGATGTTGTTGGCGTTCTTCACCCGCTTCAAACCGACTTTCACCACGGCCTGGTGCAACTTCAGCCTGTAGCGGAGCGTGAGTACCTTCAGGAACCGCTTAAAAGCGTTCCGGGATGTTGGCGGCAGGGTCAGTTCCACGGGGAAGGCTTCTCCCGAAGTCAGGACGTAGAGTTTCCACATGTTTTTACAGGCCTTCCGTTTCTCTCCCTTAGTCCCCGGCCTGTTTAAAGGACAGGTAGCACAAAACCCGCCGGGGTTGCCCACTCCGTGCACCCCGTCGTGGCTGTAGCACTGGGGCGGGTTCCCTTCCCCGGTGAATTCACCGGGCCAGTAAGCGTTGATCCAGTAATGATCCAGGATTATTCCCACAATTTCAGACGCCAAGACCGGGTTCTCCGGATCTTCCCCGGGAAACTCGAAATTCAAAGCTCCTCCCGTCGGGAATTTTACCCGGTCGAAAATGGAGGTAATTTCCACGTCCCCGAAGTTTTCCTTGATAAGCTCTTCCAGGTTTTCCTGGTTTGCGCCGTCAAGCACCGCCAGCTCGAATTTGGGAGTCTCTACCACCGCGAGGTTGTTTTGTTTTTGCACGGATATTTCGCTCCTTTCTTAGTTCTTGAAAGCGGCCAGTTCCGCCGCCGTGAGTTCGGCCACGGCCTTCCATGCCCGGAACTCGTCTATTAACTGGTTCACAAGTGCTTCCGCCTCAAAGAGCCCGGCTTCCACCGTTTGCAAGACTGCTCTAAGCTCCTGGTATTCCGGGTTTTGCGCCAGGCGGCGCTTCAATTCGGCGTTTCTTACCGTTTCGTTGCTGAAGAGCGGTTTTCCGTTGTTGCCTGTTTCGGTGCATACCTGGTACAATATTTCCGCCTGAATGTTATCCATCTGGCCGCGGATCTCGTCTGCGGCTGTTTTTTCTGCCCTTGCTCTCTTTTTGGCTTCCGCTATTCGGGCGGGGTACTCCAGCAGTTTTTCCTTTATCCGCTCCGTTTCCCGGTTTTCCGGCCGCACCGCGGGCTGACCGGGAAGGAGTATCACCTGCGCCGGCATTTTTCTCTGTCCACCTCCGGGTTAAATCATCCGGCTTTCGTAGAGCCTGCCATTGACTGGATCCATTCGAATGGGCAGGTAGAAAGGACCTTCCACTTCCAAATCGCCGGCCATGAGCCCGGAAACGTCCCTCTGGCACTCCGGACACACGTCCGGCCGCCAGCCGCCGCTTTCCGTGTGGACCTGGTAGAAGCGCACGCCGCAGCTGGGGCATTTTACTCTGACCGCTTCTAGTTCGATAACCTCACAAACCATGTTTCACCGCTCCTTTTCAGTGAATGTTCTGCATCCATGTTCGCACCGCTTCCAGGAGCCCCCGGACCGGGCCGGAGTAGAGGAAAATGGAGTAGCGCATTTTGATTTCGCCTCGCTTTCCTGTGAATTTAAACAAAATCCCATTCTTTTTAAAATCCGGTGTATTTCCCGGTCAATTCCTTTCGGTGCTTCTTCCAAACTTCTGGCGCCAGAATCATCAGCGCCCGGGCGAGCCCGGCCAGGTAGCCGACCGCCCAGCTTCCGAAATCAATCCATTCCCTCGGCTGGTGCTTTTCCGTCCTTTGGAGCGCGTGCCTTAGTTCTTCCCCGGCGCGGGCTAGCTGGGAGACGTGAGTTTTGGCGGTTTCGGTTTGCGGTTTGTCCGGTTGGATTTAAGGTTACTTCACTTTTCCAAATTAATTAATTGCTTTACGTTGTAAAACATGTTGAACAAGCGGTGTATAAAAAATCTCACTAACATCCATTTCAAAATAATTAGCTATGGCGAGCATTATTTCATCAGAAGGACGTTTGATGCGGCCTCTTTCGATTCCATTGATTGTTTGTCTGGAAACGCCGATAGCCTTTGCTAAAGATTCTTGGCTGATATCTCTCGCACGTCTAATTTGACGAAGTCTATTCATACAGGGTCACCTCTCTAAAAGCATTGTAATACATACTTGCCAACGTGTCAAGCATGTTGTACAGAGATTTTTCTAATATTCTCTTTCGTTTTAGTAAATAATACTTTACAATAAGTAAAACGAGGTTTACAAAAGAAAGGGGAGTCTAGAATGCAAACTGCTTTAAGTAAATTATTAAGGAAACTTAGGGGAGATGAACCCTTACGAGATATTGCAAAAAAATCGGGTATCAGCCATACCTATTTAAGCATGCTTGAAAAAGGGGTAGATCCTCGTAGCGGAAAAGAAATTAAACCATCCGTTGAAGTGTTACAAAAATTAGCAAAGACATATAATTATCCCTACGAAAAATTGTTGGAAGCCGCTGGATATATTGAGTCTTCTTCTACCCCCCAACCCCTCCCCCTCGCACAGCGCCGCATAGAGCTCGAAGAAGCATTCCAGGAAATCCTACAAAACGGAGAGGCTATGTTTGACGGTTTACCTCTGAAGGAAATGGACGAAGAGATTATTAAAGACCTGGAAATTATGCTGGCCCATATTATTGATTATCTGCGAACAAAGAAAAAAATCAAACTTCAAGACTTTCCCAACCAGGGGAAGGCTACCAGAAGGTTTCTCGAAAGAAGAAGCCGCGGGGAGCTGGGACCGCATGTTTGATTGGGTTTTTAAAAATGTCATGCAAATCATTGAACAGTATGGTCTTGTCAGTCCAAAAGATTTGGCTGACTGTGTTGGAATTAATGATATCCTGGTTGTGCCTACCCGGATCCTCCACGGTGGTATATTTGATACATTTGCCGCTCCTTTAATACTTTTATCCACCGACCTGATGGATTACAAACAAATTGGGTGTCTTCTCCACGAAGTATTTCACCAGGTGCTCCATCCACATACGAACCGGTTAATGAATAATCCTTATATAATCAACTGCAGTGGAAGATTCGAAGTTGAAGCAAACGTAGGTGCTTTAATCTACGCCATCTTTTGGGACAAGGATCTTTTTGAGCAATTGGAGTATAATGTTTTTAGATTTGCTGAGATATACGGGTTTCCCTACGATGCCGCCTACCATGTCGACCTGGGCATCCAGAAAAACGGCCTCGAAATTTTCGGCATAACGCCGCCGGACCCGGAATTCTATACGCCTTAAAAACAAGCCGGAAAGGCTTTTTGTTGTTTATTGGGGATTTTGTCGATGGGAGTCGAGAAAAAGGACATTAATGGGAAGAACAAATGTGGCCACCGTACTGCCTTCTGGAAAAGAAGTTGCGGAGAAGCTTAAAGAGGTAGCGAGTGAAAATACATAATACATATGAACTGGCACCGGGCACTGTTCCGGAGAGGGCCGCGTCTGTTTTGCAAGGACCTTTTGCGAGGACGGGATACGCTGCTGTCTGAGCATGTCCGTTCTCTGCGGGGGAATATCCGATTTGATGTCTTTTCGCTCTTCTAAAGTTGCTCGACGTACCTCAAAACGGGGTGGAAGAAGCCTCGCCGCTGTTAGACCCGCATGAGGCTGTTTTCCTGGCAGGCAGACATTAAGAAACTCGACAAGGAGGACCTGAAATATGGCCGTTCAAAAACAGCCGCAAACTAAAGAATCGGCATTCGAAAAACTGCTGGAGGAAATTGAAAAGAAGCACGGTAAGAATACTCTAATGCGCCTGGGCGACAATACGAAAATGAACGTCGAAGTCATTCCTACCGGCATCCTGTCCATCGACCTGGTTACCGGTGTGGGGGGTATGCCGCGGGGCCGTATCATCGAACTGTACGGCCCGGAATCGTCCGGCAAAACTACGGTGGCGCTGCATGTGATCGCCGAGGCGCAGAAACAGGGCGGCAGGGCGGTGTTCATCGACGCGGAACACGCTCTTGACCCGGCATACGCCAGGAAGCTCGGTGTGGATATTGCCGACCTTTATGTTGCCCAACCGAGCTATGGCGAGCAGGCCCTCGATTTATGCGATATGATCGCCCGGAGCGGTACTGTTGACGTCATCGTTGTTGACTCGGTAGCCGCGCTGACACCTAAAGCGGAAATTGACGGCAACCTGGAAGAAGCTCAGGTCGGCTTGCAGGCGCGGTTGATGTCTAAAGCTATGCGCTTGCTAGCCGGAGACGCCAGCAAAAGCCGGACGATAGTAATATTCATCAACCAGTTGAGAGAAAAGATTGGGGGGAATAACTACGGAGGGGCATCTGAAACTACTCCCGGCGGGCGTGCGCTGAAATTTTACGCATCCATGCGGATCGAAGTGCGGAAGCATCAGACGATTAAGTCCGGCTCGGACGCAATCGGAAGCGAAACATTGATAAAGGTGACCAAGAACAA
The DNA here is from genome assembly GCF_049701015.1 of Desulfofundulus sp. Taxonomy (NCBI): domain Bacteria; kingdom Bacillati; phylum Bacillota; class Clostridia; order Eubacteriales; family Peptococcaceae; genus Desulfofundulus; species Desulfofundulus sp. The sequence goes on along the minus strand of NZ_JBNATZ010000080.1, from coordinate 5,154 downwards.
GGTCGCACCGCCGTTTAAAAGCACCGTGGTCACCATGATTTACGGGGAAGGGATTTCCCGGGAACTGGATATTCTGGAGCTTGCGGTGAAATACCAGATAGTGAAAAAGTCGGGTACCTGGTATTCGTACGAAGGTGAACAGCTGGGTCAGGGACGGGAGAACGTGAGGTTGCTGTTGAAAGAGAAGCCGGAACTGATGGAAGAGATCAGCGCCCGGGTCAGGGAAGCGGCGGCACGCGAAAGCGGGTTTGAGCTCAACGTGGGGGAAAGCGTACCCGCTGAAAGCGAAGAGACGCTGTCGCTGGGGTTTGAACCCTATAGCGGAAATTGAGAACCAGGGTAAATGGCTTGTTCTCTTACATAACGCCGAATGCGGAAGAGTATCAAGTTAAGGGGGTCTTTGACTGTGATTTCGAGAGAGAGCATGATTAGAAACACAGCCGCCGATTTTGGTTCTTCAGGGAAAAAGGTGGCGAAAAAACTGAAGAAAACAGCGGACAAGTACGTACATTTGTTTGGGTGGCCGCACCCCCGGCACTGGGCACTGTTTCCGGGTGGAGTCCGCGTCTGTTTTACGAAAAATCCCTGCGAAGACGGGATGTGGTATTTTCTGAGCGTCTCTGCCCGCAGCGGGAGAGTGTCCGATTCAGTAATTTTTAATCTCCTGAAGCTGTTTGACGCTCCCGGGGACGGAGTCGAAGAAATCCCTGCCAGGATAGACCCGAGCGTCCGCATTTTTACCTGGAAGGCTGAAGTTCCGGAAGCCGGTCGCTTAAGAACAGCAACAGCTCGGGAAATTTACTCATTCGTAAAAGCCATGGAGAGCCAGACCTTGAATTAGTGCGGGTTCCGGACTGGACGAGAGGGAAACCGGCCGGCTCGCGGGGATGCGCTTGCTGGTTTAAAAAAAACGGGTGTGCGTTTAATTTAATTATTCCGGCATTGAGAGAGGAAATTTGCGGATCAATACCGAATAAACGCCGGGAAGTGTGTAAAGATTAACTGTAAAATCAAAAACGAGGTTTTGGCAATGCATTCTGAAAATATGTCTTCTCTTCGGCCATTTGAAATAGGCAGAAAAGCGGAAATATCCATCCGTTTATCTGAATTCGAAATCCCGCCCATTCAGGACGTCCTGGTAGTTGGCAGGAAAGCGCCTATTGGTCCGGAGGCAGTGAAACGCATGGTGGACGCGCTGTCCCCGGAACAGTATGTGGTCGTTCGTCTGGAACACGAAATCTTTGAAGCCGCGGTGCTCAAGAAATCGCTGCTTAAATTCATCCCACAGGAAAAACTCCTGCCTATTATTTTGAAAGAGTGTTCCGCTGTTGCCACCGAAGATTCTGTGATAAAGGCCCAGTTAAATATTGTGGTACAGGTAAACAAGGTGGTGGACATATAATAATATGACCACTGTAGGAAGTATTATGAGCAGGAGGATAATGACCGTTTCACCACTCGACAGCGTTAGGAAAGCGGCGGAGATGATGAATGAATTTAGAGTCGGTTGTCTTCCCGTGATAGACGGCGGGAGGCTTGCCGGTATCATTACTTCCAGGGACGTGAGGCATTCTCACCCCAACCGGCTGGTCGTCGATGCCATGAGCAAAGACCTGGTGACAGTGACGCCGTCATGTTCTATCTGGGACGCGGCTGAAATGCTGGAACGTTACGGCATAGAGCGCCTGGTGGTTGCTGAAAACGGAAATCTGTTGGGAATAGTGACCAAGCGGCAGCTCTACCATGAACTGGGCAAGCATGTTGACTCGTTGACCGGTTTGAATAGAGCCGGGTACTTATACTATATTATCGGCAAATTAATCAGGAACAATGCCGCCTTAGCTATTATCTTCATTGACCTGGACGGCTTCGGGGAGATCGACAAAAAACACGGCCACATTACAGGTGATGAAGTCCTGCGCCGTGTCGGACTTGTTATAAAGGCTCATGTGGAAGAAAACCTCGATTACCCGTGCCGCTATGCGGGCGATGAGTTTGCCGTGGTTACTGTCAGGCCTGCAACTGCGGTAGAAGAATACGCGCTCAAAATAGTGAACGCCATTGCCGATAATGACTGGCACGGCGGGATGAAAATCACAGCATCAGCGGGGGTGATTAGCTGGCAGCCGGCAGTAAACAGCAACTGCGATGTTCAAAAGCTTGTCAACATTGCAAGTCTGGCTTCCACCAGGGCGAAAAAGAAAGGGGTTCCGGTGGTCACAGTTGACTGCACCGATAACCTGTAAGCACAGGCGCTTTTGTACCTGGAAACCAGAGAAGCCTTCAATAATTAATGGACCCGGTCATAACTCTGGGTCCCTTGCCAGATATATCTCTTTACTTTCAGCCGCGTTCTCCTCCGCCTGCACGGTATTTCATTTTTCCTGGCCAGCTTGCGCGTGATTGCTGTCGACAGATCACTGCCTCCTTACCGCAAAAACGGCACCCTGTTCCACGAAATTACTCACCAGATCCTGCACCCCGGAATGACCCGGTTTTTCATCGAGACTATTCCAACGAAACGTCCTACCAGATACGAGCTCGAAGCGGACCTCGGCGGCCTCATTTATGCGCTGATGTGGGACAGGCAGGGGTTCGAGGACTCCGGGTACAGCGTGTACCGGTTTGCGGAGCTGTACGGTTTCTGCGTAAGCGTAAAATAAACCCCACCTTGCAATCAGGTGGGGACATAATCTGGCTTATTTATTAGCCCTGCAGACAGGGGGCAGCGAATCGGACCAGGGGAGCAACTGATCCAGGGCCTTACTGTCTTTAGGGTTCAAGTTGGGAAGTTTTTCAAAAAGATAGCTGAGGTACTGGAAAGGATTCAACCCATTCTCCTTTGCCGTTTCTATGATGCTGTAAGTAATAGCGCTGGCCCGGGCACCCCGCGGAGTATTGGCAAACAACCAGTTCTTGCGGCCAATGACAAAGGGTTTGATCGACCGCTCACTCCGGTTGTTATCCAGTTCCAGGCGCCCATCCTGCAAAAAGGCAATGAGTTTATCCCACTGGCTCAGGCAATAGTTGACTGCCTGACCAAAGGAACTTTTGGGCAGTACCTGTGTTTTCTGGGTTTTAAGCCATGCCCGAAAAGCATCCAGCACGGGGCGGCTGCGCACCTGGCGGGCCTGATAACGCTCCTGGGGCGTTACATCTTTCAAGTCGCGCTCAATGGCAAAAAGTTGGTTACAAAATTCCAGCCCCAGCTGGGCGGCCACTGCTTTATTGCGTTTATCTTCCGGCAGGGCCTTTAACGCTTCATCAAACTTGCGCCGGGCATGGGCCCAGCAGCCCACCAGGGTGACATCCGGCAGTTCGTTGTAGCCGGCGTAGCCGTCAACGTGCAGGTAGCCTTTAAAACCTGCCAGGAACCGGCGGGGGTGCTTGCTGGCCCGGGTGGTCTGGTAGTCGTAGAGAACAATGGGAGGACCGTCCCGCCCGGTGCGGTAAAGCCAGAGGTACGATTGGGTTTCAGCAGCCCGGCCCGGCTCGCGGAGGACCTGCAGGGTTGTCTCATCGGCATGCAGGATATCCCGCTCAAGCAGGTGTTCATGCAGGCGATCGTAGATTAGGGTCAACCAGTTATTCGCTCCGTACAGCACCCAGTTGGCAAGCGTCTGCCGGGACAGCTCCACCCCCAGGTGGGCAAACTGCTGCTCCTGGCGGTACAGCGGCAGACCTTCCCCGTATTTCTGGTTCATGATGTAAGCCATAAGCGAGGGGGAAACCATACTTCCGGGAAGTACAGGAGCCGGCATGGGAGCGGTGACAATGGGGGTGGTTAGCTCGTTGCGCTCGCAATGGCGGCAGGAATAAACGTAACGCACATGCTTGACCACTTTTACCTGGGCCGGGATGATCTGCAGTTCCTGTCGTACTTCGGTGCTCATTTCATGTAAAGGACCACCGCAGCACGAACAAACCCGCTCTTCTTCCGGCAGGCGGTACTCAACCGTTTCCACCGGCAGGTTATCGAGGACCATCTCCCGGCGGCCACGCTGTTTGCGGCGCTGGTAGGTGATGGTTTCGACAGCCGGTTCGGGCAAATCCGGCTGGGCTTCCACTTCCGCTTCATTAAAAAGCGAAAGCTGCTGGTAGCCAGAAGCGGTCCGTTCGCTGGAAACACCGAATTGCCGGTGTTTGCTCAAGCGAAGCTGTTCCATAAACCAATTCAGTTTAGCGGTCAGCTCGGCATTCTGTTGTTCCAGCCATCTGCACTGCTCTTCCAGCTGTAGACAGCGGCTTTGCAGCTCTTCTATATTCATGGCAGCGATAGATTGCGAAGTAGTGTTCATGAATAAAAGATTCGACGAAACCCGTCGAATCCCTCTAGAATCAACCACAAAGTGAAAATATTTCTTTCTGCTGCTTTATTTATATTTATATTACAGTGCGTGCTTTTACCTCGGGATGAGCTTTAGGCTGTTCTATCGATAGGCCGTCGAGCAGCCAGCGCAGTTCCCGGCGGCTAATGGCAATAGTTGAAGAAGTGCTTCTTTCCGGCCAGGGGAATTTACCTTTCTCCAGCCGGCGGTAATAGAGCCAAAACCCATTGTGGTCCCAGTGGAGAATTTTAATTTTGTCCCGCTGCCGGTTACAGAAGACGAAAAGGCAGGAAGAGAAGGGGTCCAGCTCAAACCCTGCCTTGACCAGCACGGCCAGCCCGTCAATGGACTTGCGCAAATCGGTGGCACCGCAGGCGAGGTAAACCCGGTTGATACTAAATTCATTTAGCATAACGCTACCAGCACCTTAACTACCTGAGAAAGCAAGGCTGGATCAAAGCCGGGTTTTACCTCGATGTTGGCCGGTCCTATTTTGACCAGTAAAGTATGGTCCTCTTCTATAAATGACTGGTTGCTTATTTCCACCGGCAGCCACCGGTTTGATTTTCCTGGGGTAACTACGTTCCGGTCTTTAAACTTTCGCAGCCAGTACCATAACTGCCTGGGGCTGATGCCTTCATGGGCGGCGCACCATTCTCTGACGCTTTGCCCACTCATCCTGTATTCGGCTATTCGGGTTTCCCATAGCGCTTCCCGTTCGGCTTTGGTCATAAGAAAAAATCCTCCTCATCGAGCTTTTATCTGAGGAAGATTATCCCTTAAACTTGGGTATTATGCCAAGGTGGGTTGTATTTGACGCTTACGT
>NZ_JBNATZ010000079.1:0-10188 GCF_049701015.1 Desulfofundulus sp. | reverse complement strand
AGCACCCGCCATAATGCCGGTGCGCAGGGAAGACGTATCGAAAGGTTGCTTTTCCAGAACCTCCAGTTCGGTGATGAACATGGTGGGCACGCCGTGCAGAGCGGTACACCTTTCCTTTTCTACCGTTTCCAGGACACGCACCGGATTAAAGGACTCTAGGGGGACCATGGTGGCACCGGAAACCACACAGGTGAGGGTCCCGAGGACACAGCCAAAACAGTGGAAAAAGGGCACCGGGATGCACAGGCGGTCCCGGGAGGTAAAATTCATGCACTCCGCTACGCTTTCTGCGTTTTTAACCAGATTGTTATGCGTCAGCATGACCCCTTTGGGGAAACCTGTGGTCCCGGAGGTATACTGCATGTTAATCACATCGTCGGGGTCGAGGGAGGCCTGGCGGGCTGCCAGTTCCTGTTCGGAAATGAGCTCAGCCATCCCCAGGACCTGTTCCCAGGTATACATGCCCGGGTGTTCCTCATCACCGATAAAAACCACATTGCGCAGCATGGGAAATTTTTTCGCGTTCAAGCGCCCGGGCAGGCAGTGGTTCAGTTCCGGGCAGAGCTCGTGGAGCATTTCTATGTAATTGGATTCCCTGGTTCCGCTGATGAGAATGAGGGTGGTGGCATCGGACTGCCGCAACAAATACTCCAGCTCGCGCACTTTATAATTGGTGTTTACCGTGACCAGCACAGCGCCGATCTTGGCCGAGGCAAACTGGAGGACAACCCATTCGGGTATGTTGGTAGCCCACACGGCAATATGCTCACCCCGTTTGATACCCAGGGCCATCAACCCCCTGGCTGCCCGGTTGCACACCTCCTGAAACTGGCGGTATGTATAGCGCAGGTCACGGTCGGCATAAACCAGGGCTTCGTTATCTGGATACAGGGCAGCCGCCCGGTCCAGCAAATCACCGACGGTAATCCGGTCAAAGCGGTCCATCCCACCAACCTCCTGAATACTTCAAAACTTTAAATTATTAACATGATAAAGGAAGGCAAATATAGCTATACTCTCCCCCCGCCGGTTCCCCCGGGGAGTACATAAGGGGGGGGTTGATAAATCGAAAACCTCCCGCCCCTTTAGGGACGGGAGGTTTAACCCGCGGTACCACCCTACTTGGTAAATGGTGGAGCTGGCGGGAATCGAACCCGCGGCCTCTTCCATGCCAAGGAAGCGCGCTCCCTCTGCGCCACAGCCCCATACTTACCCTCTCGGTGTGCTTTAACGGTCACACGCCGGCCCGGAGTACTACTTCTTTCCCCCGGGCAACTCCGGGGCGAGTTCAGCAACCCGGTTCACCGCCTCGCACCCCCCGGCGGCTCTCTGAGGGAAACCGCTGCTGCTTACTGCTCCCCATCATAGTCATTTGCTTTTACTAACGGACACCTACAATTGTACGACATACTTACCCGTTTGTCAACAGCCTGGTCACAAAAAAATTTGGGCTGTAGCGTTGGAGCGCATACCCACTTTTTTAGATTTATTTAAGAGGAGAACCTATAAATTCACGGGTATACCCACTACCCTGGCATCTCCCCACAGACGTTCCAGATTATAAAATTGCCGTTCAGACTCCTGGAAGATGTGGGCCACCACGTCGCCGTAGTCCAGCAGTACCCACCGCCCCTCACGCATGCCTTCCTGGCGGGGGACAAGTCCGAACTTCTCACCAACCACTTTGATTATCTCTTCAGCCACGGCCTGAACATGGGTGGTCGAGCGGCCGCTCAAGATGACAAAATAATCAGCTATAATCGATATCTTGCTGATATCCAGCACGGTTATGTCGTAGGCCTTTTTATCTTCCGCCGTCTCAACGACAATCTTAACCAGCGCCTGCGGATCAATGGACAAAAGGCATGCCTCCTTAACAGTTTTTGGGTATATTATATTCTCCCTCCGGAGAAAAGTTCCTTCCCGCTTCAAAAAGAAAACCTCCCGGTCCGAAGATCTGGAGGTTTTTACTCTGTTAAGCACGCTCTTCCCTGGGTCTGGCTTCGTTAACCGTGATTACCCGGCCCTGGAATTCGGTCCCGTTCAAGGCGGCAATGATGGCATCGGCATCTTTATCTGCCACCTCAACGAAACCAAATCCCCTCGAGCGGCCGGTCTGCCGGTCGGTAATCACCCGGGCACTGATAATTTCACCATACCGGGAGAAGGTTTCTTCCAAATCCTCAGCCCTGGTAGCCCAGGGCAGATTACCTACATAAAGCGTCCGGACCACATATTTCACCTCTTTCCGTCGGACATATCCAGGCTGCGAGTTTATCACTGCTTGTGCGCTTATTATTTACTGAAGATCTTCTCATCATACCGGTGACAAAACTGAAAGTTATGCCATTTTTTACTTGCTAGCCTTTCTTGTTATAAGTTGCGAAAAGTTTTAAATGTTAAAATTATAATTTTTAGAAGCTGGCACCCCTTATAATAGCTATAAGTACAGATTATACCTGAAAAGTCAAGATTTATCAGGTTTTGGCCACAAATGCTTTTTTAACCGGAAAGCCGGCAGTTTGGCACGGAAATTGCAGGAGAACACACTGCCGCGGCAAAAGTCGAAAGATATTCAAACATTGAAACAGAGAAAGGGGAGTGCCATGACCACGCAAGAGAAACTGCTCACCCGCAATCCCCGGGCCGACCTGCTGGTGGACCTGGCCGAACTGTTCAGCGGCCTCTGCCTGGTGGGGTTCCTGTGGACCCACATGATATTCGTGGCCACCATATTGCTCGGGGGCAGGATCTTCGACCAGCTGTCAACTTTTCTGGATGATTATTTTCTTTCTTACGCCGGTATTCCTTTTATTATCCTTGCGGCCCTGGTGCATATCGTAACAGCCGGCAGAAGAATCCCCAATAAATGGCATGAGCAGCGCATTATCCTGCGCCACAGCAAAATGCTGGGTCACACCGACACCTGGATATGGGTTTTCCAAACCATCACCGGCATGGCCATTCTGGTTCTGGCCGGCATTCACGTCTGGATGGTCCTGTCCAGCTGGCCCATCCGGGCCGTTACCAGTGCCGCACGGATACACTCCTTCCTCTGGTTTTATATCGTGCTGCTCCTGGTGGGAGAATACCACGCCGGTTTCGGCCTCTACCGCCAGTTTGTGAAATGGGGCTGGATTAACAGGCATACCATCGGAGCAGTGCTGAAAACAATCACGCTGATCATCGTAGCCCTGGGGGCGGTAACCATGTGGGCCTTCTTGCAACTGGGAGGTGCAAAATGATAAATGAACTCTCAAACCCATACCACGGACGTGCTGGTGATCGGCGCGGGCCTGGCTGGAGAGCGCACGGCCATTGAAGCTGCCTCCCACGGCCTGGATGTGATTATCCTGAGCCTGGTTCCTCCCCGCCGCTCCCACAGTACCGCGGCCCAGGGAGGAATGCAGGCTTCTCTGGGAAACTGTGCCATGGGTTACGGGGACAACCCGGATATTCACTTTGAGGATACGGTGAAAGGATCCGACTGGGGGTGCGACCAGGATGTAGCCCGTCTTTTTGCCAACACCGCCCCCATAGCCGTACGGCAGATGGCTTACTGGGGGGTACCATGGAACCGGGTTACAGCCGGCAAAAAGACCCTGCCCGACGGCCGGGAAATAGAGGATTTAAAGGAATACGAGGGACTGATCACCGCCAGGGATTTTGGCGGTACGGCCAAATGGCGCACCTGCTATACCTCCGACGGCACGGGACACACCCTCCAGTACACCATGGACAGCATCGTGCTTAAAATGGGCATTACCGTCCATGACCGCATGGAAGCCATCGCGCTGATTCATGACGGCGAGAAATGCTACGGGGCGGTGGCCCGATGCCTGCGCACCGGCCGGCTCCACGCCTACCTGGCCCGGTCCACGGTCATTGCCACGGGCGGCTACGGGAGGCTGTACGGGGTTTCCACCAATGCCGTGATCAACGAAGGCAGCGGCATGTTCCTGGCCCTGGAAACGGGCGTGGTACCCCTGGGCAATATGGAGGCCGTCCAGTTTCACCCCACGGGGATGGTGCCGGTGGGGATTCTGATCACGGAAGGCGCCCGGGGTGATGGCGGCTACCTGCTCGATAAAAACCTGCACCGTTTCATGCCCGACTACGAACCGAAGAAAAAGGAACTGGCCTCCCGGGACGTGGTCTCAAGGCGCATGATCCAGCATATCCGCAGGGGTTACGGCGTGGAGAGCAAGTGGGGCCCCCACCTGTGGCTGGACATCCGCCACCTGGGTCGAAAACATATTTACACCAACCTGCGGGAAATCGCCAGTATATGTAAGAACTTTGCCGGCATCGACCCGGCGAAAGACCTGATTCCCGTACGCCCCACCCAGCATTACAGCATGGGCGGAGTCAGGACCAACATCGACGGGCATGCCTATGGTTTAAAGGGCCTGTTTGCCGTGGGAGAGGCAGCCTGCTGGGACCTGCACGGCTTCAACCGCCTGGGGGGCAATTCTCTGGCTGAAACCATCGTGGCCGGCATGGTGGTGGGCAGGAAGGTGGCTGAATATACCCTGGGAGCCGCCCTGGATTGCCCTCTCAAGCTGGTTGATGAGCATGTCAAGCACCAGGAAAACAGGATCAACGACCTCATCTCCGGTCGGCTGGGCAGCGAGAATGTTTACGAGCTCCGCAAGCAAATGGAAGATACTCTGATGGAATACGTGGGCATCTTCCGCAACGGCCCCGATTTGCAAAAGGCGGTGGACAGGCTCCAGGAGCTTTACCGGCGCTCCTTAAAGCTCGGGCTGCGGTCCAGCGGGAAATACGCCAGCCCGGAACTGGCCTCGGCTTTACGTCTGCCCGGCATGATCCGCCTGGCCCTGTGCATAGCTTACGGCGCCCTGAACCGGACCGAGAGCAGGGGCAGCCACGCCCGGGAAGATTACCCCTACCGGGACGACGTGAACTGGCTCAAGCGGACTCTGGCCTACTGGCCGCCGGGTGCCGAACTCCCGGTCCTGAAATATGAGCCGGTAAAAATTACCGAACTCCCGCCGGGAGACCGCGGCTACGGGGAATCGTCGGTTGCAAATGCCGCCAGGACGGGAACCACACCATAGGGAAAAACGCTTGCCGTTTGCACAAAGAGCAGGGGGCGAAAGCGGAGGCGGGAAGCCGAGCGCGGGATGCGCTCGAACCGGCCCCCCGAGGCGGGAAGCCGAATGGGCCGGGAACCCCGCCGGAGCTCGGGACCCGAGCGTTAGTTCGGCCTGCGAGGCGGACCGGATCGAACGTGGGTGCAAACGGAAAGCAAGGCAAGCTTTTGAGCCCGGCGGCCCGCAGCACGGAGCGACCAGGGGCGACCGCTACCCGAAGCGAATTTTAGTCTACGCACAGGATAAGGAGGAGAATCATGGCCGAACGCCTGCTGACTTTCAGCATCTTCCGCTACAACCCCAACACACCGGAAATAAAGCCCTATCTGCAGGAATACAGGCTCGAGGAATTGCCGGGCATGACCCTGTTTGTGGCCTTAAACAAAATCAGGGAGGAACAGGACCCCTCCCTCATGTTTGACTTCGTATGCCGGGCGGCCATCTGCGGCTCCTGCGCCATGCTGGTGAACGGGAAGCCGCGGCTGGCCTGCAAAACCCTGACCAAAGACCTCCCCTCCCGTATTACCCTCTTCCCCCTGCCGGTATTCAAGCTCGTGGGGGACCTCTCGGTGGACACAGGCACCTGGTTCAGGCACATGTCCCTGAAGACGGAAGCCTGGATACACACAAACAGAGAATTCGACCCCCGGGCCCGGGAAGAGCGCATGGACAACGAAACAGCCCTGAAAATTTATGAGGCGGAGCGGTGCATTGAATGCGGGTGCTGCATCGCCGGCTGCGCCACGGCCAACATCCGGGCGGATTTCATCGGAGCGGCGGGCATAAACCGGGTGGCCCGGTTTATGGTCGACCCTCGGGATGAACGCAGCCCGCAGGAATACTTCGAAGTGGTGGGCACGGAAGAGGGCGCCTTTGGCTGCGTTGGACTCATGGCCTGCGAAGATAACTGCCCCATGGGGCTGCCCCTGCAGATGCAGCTGGCCTATGTGCGCCGCAAAATGGCCTCGGCAGGCCTTGCGGCAAAGCCGCAAGCCAGGGCCGGTTAATAGCGACGCATATGCAGCGCTAACCAGGTTCGCTCCGAAGCAAGCCGATGTTTCGTCCGGTCAGGAGCACGGACCGACGGGGGACGACCGCCGCCCGGGTGGTTGTACGACAGTCTTTATGCCGATCCAGGGTAAAACAGCAAAATTGCCCGCCGGCACTACGGCATCCCCTCTTCAGGTGCCGCCACTGCCGTGCGGGCCTTTTACTCTTTATAAACCATAAACCCCCGGTTAAGTTAATAAGTTAAGTGCCAGGCACCTTATATAACCCACGGTTCAAGATGTACGCCTCCACCGGCTCGGGAAGGAGATACTTGATGGGGCGCCCTTCCTGCACCCGGGTCCTGATTTCCGTGGAGGAAATGGCCAGAGCCGGCACTTCCATGGGGATGATGCGCTGCACGTATTCAGGATTTATCCCCGCCAGCCGGCGCTTTAAATTTCCCAGGGGGTAGCCGGGACGGGTGGCCGCAATAAACCAGCACATCTGTAGCAGTTCATTCACGTTTTTCCATTTCAATATTTCCAGTACCGCATCCGCACCGGTAATAAAAAAAATTTCCGCCCCCGGGTAAAGATTCCGCAACTCCCGCACCGTATCGATCGTATAGGAGTACCCCGGCCGGTCCACTTCGATGGTTGAGGTGTCGAAGTATGGGTTGCTGGCCACAGCCAGCTCAGTCATAATCCAGCGGTGGTGGGGGTCGGTGATCTTCCGCTTCGTCTTGTGGGGGGGGCGGCCGGCAGGGATGAAAATGACCTTATCCAGCTGAAATGCATGCCTGGCTCCCTCGGCGGCAACCAGGTGTCCGTAGTGAATCGGGTCGAAAGTACCGCCCATGATACCTAACCTTTTCCATTTCTGTGTCATAAGCACAAAACCTCAGCCTCATTTTGATTACCTGAACGACCAAAAGCAACCCTTTTGTTGACACAGGCCCCGGGTATGTATAGAATTAGTTGGGACCGGGAGGTCACTGATACCTGACACGTTTCACTTATAATTTTCAAGTGTTAACACTTATGTCAACTGGAGGGTAGAAAGTGCTCGACCATCAACTGCGAGTTTTTGTGACAGTAGCGGAAAAAAGGAATTTTTCCAGGGCGGCCGAGGTACTCAACCTCACCCAGCCGGCTATCAGCCAGCACATCCACGCCCTGGAAGAACACTACCGGGCACGGCTCTTCGACCGGTCGAATAAGAAGGTGGAATTGACCCAGGCGGGCGCCATCCTTTATTCATACGCCAAAAAAATTTTAAACCTGCACCAGGAGGCCGAACGGGCGGTTACGGACCTCATAGAGCTGGTGACGGGCAAGATCGCAGTGGGAGCCAGCATGACCATCGGGGAGTATGTTCTGCCCCGGCTGCTGGGTGCTTTTGCCCGGAAGTACCCCGACGTGGAGCTGACCATGACCATCGGCAACACAGCAATGGTCTGCGAACAGACCCTGGAAGGGAGTATTGACATCGGCCTGGTGGAGGGGCCGGTGGAACACGCCCACCTGCAGGTGGAACCTTTCCTCAACGATGAAATGGTGCTGGTTGTATCCCCGGGACACCCACTGGCCGGCAAACCCCTGGCCACAGGGGAAGACCTGGAGCCCTGCACCCTCATCCTGCGGGAGGAAGGTTCCGGTACCCGCGTAGCCGCGGAACATGCCCTGCATCAGATGGATGTCACGCCGGCCAGGATAATTGTCATGGGCAGCACCGAGGCCATCAAGCAGGGCGTGGAAGCGGGCCTCGGCATCTCCTTTCTTTCCAGGTGGACCATCCGCAAGGAACTGGCCCTGGGTACGATCAAACCGGTACGGCTGAAGGACCTGAACATAACCAGGGAGTTCAAAATCATCCGTAACCGGACCAGGTTCCAGTCCCGGGCTTGCGATGAATTCGCCCGCTTTATCACCTCCGGGGAGGTTATAGCAGCTCTGCAGGCCAGGGCTTGAAGCCGGTAATTGGGGTCAACTCCGGATCTGGCCCTCGCCAAAAACAATATACTTGTAAGTGGTCAGCTCCTTGAGCCCCATGGGGCCCCGGGCATGGAGCTTCTGGGTGGAAATACCGATCTCCGCCCCAAAGCCGTACTGGTAACCGTCGGTAAAGCGGGTGGAAGCGTTAACATATACTGCCGCCGCATCCACTTCGCGCAAAAACCGCCGGGCCCTGGCGTAATCCCGGGTCACGATGGCCTCGGAATGCCTGGTACCGTAACGGTAAATATGCTCCATGGCTTCCTCCATGGATTCCACCACCTTCACGGCCAGGATCAGGTCCAGATACTCCGTGGCCCAGTCCTCCTCCGTGGCCGGTACTGCCCAGGGCACCAGCTCACGCGTTTTTTCGCACCCCCGCACTTCCACTCCGGCCGCCCTTAAATCCTCCAGAAGCACCGGCAAAAGCTCCCCGGCGACCCCCCGGTGCACCAGCAGCGTCTCCATGGCATTGCAAACTCCGGGACGCTGGCATTTGGCATTGATCACGATGGAACGGGCCATTTCCAGGTCGGCACCCTCGTCCACATAAACGTGACAGTTGCCCACGCCCGTTTCAATTACCGGTACCGTGGCGTTTTCGACCACCGTCCGGATCAATCCCGCCCCGCCCCGGGGTATGAGTACGTCCAGGAGCCCGTTCAACTTGAGCATGACATTGACTGCCGCCCGGTCGGTATTTTCAATGAGCTGGATGGCACCGGCGGGAATACCTGCTCCCTCGGCAGCCGAAGCAATGACGGCCACAATGGCGCGGTTGGAATTGATGGCCTCCGACCCCCCACGCAGCACAACGGCGTTACCCGCCTTCAGGCACAGGCCTGCTGCATCCACGGTAACGTTAGGCCGGGCTTCATAAATTATACCCACCACCCCCAGGGGGACCCTCATGCGCCCAATCTGCAAACCGTTGGGCCGCAGCCACATGGACTCGACTTCTCCCACCGGGTCGGGCAGGGATGCTACAACCTTTAACCCCTCAGCCATATCCTCGATACGCTCGGGGGTCAGCAGCAGGCGGTCGATAAGGGCGCGGGACAAACCCTTTTCCCGCCCGGCCCGTACATCAATTTCGTTGGCCTCCAGAATGCGCTCCCGGTTCCTGACCAGGCTTTCGGCCATAGCCAGGAGAGCCCTGTCCTTGACCCCGGTGGAAAGGTAGGCCAGATGCCGGGCCGCCTCCCTGGCTCTTTGAGCTTTTCCCCTCACTTCTTGTTCAATTTGCTCCATCATTTTTCCTTACCCCCCATTAATGCCGGCTCGGCATGTCAGGTTTTAGATATCCAGTACCAGGTTGTTGCGGTGGACGACCTCGTCGTAATCCTTATGTCCCAATACCCTTGCGATTTCTCCGGTCTGTAAGCCTTTGATGCGTTCCACTTCGGAAGAGGAGTAATTCACTATACCCCGGGCAATTTCCTTACCCGCAGCATCGCAGATGCTTACCGTGTTCCCCATTTCGAAGGAACCCTCCACCCGGACAATCCCCGAAGGCAAAAGGCTTTTACCGTTTTCCACCAGTGCCCGCGCCGCTCCTTCGTCAACGTAGATACGGCCGTGCACCGTGGAACTGTAAGCAATCCAGCACTTTTTTTTCTCCAGCCTGCTGTGGGGCCAGAATACCGTACCCAGGGGTTCGCCGGCCACCACCCGCCTGACCACGTCTTTTTCGGAAGAACTGGCCAGCACGGTGATGATCCCCGAGTGCATGGCAACGCGCGCCGCCTGGAGCTTGGTCACAATGCCACCGGTACCCACCTGTGTACCTGCCCCTCCGGAAAGGGCCTCCATTTCCGGCGTGATTTCGTTGACTTCCGCAATTAACCTGGCCCCGCTGTTTTTACGCGGGTCAGCATCGTAAAGACCATCTATATCTGATAAAAGAACCAGCAACTCCGCATCTACCAGCGTGGCCACCAGGGCCGCCAGGTTATCGTTATCCCCCAGCTTTATTTCCTCCACCGCGACTGTATCATTTTCATTGATAACGGGTACCACGCCCAGGCGCAACAGTGGGACCAAAGGGGGTAGCAGAGGGTTTTATTGCAGCAGCTCTGCGCTGCGCG
>NZ_JBNATZ010000078.1:0-10312 GCF_049701015.1 Desulfofundulus sp. | reverse complement strand
CGAGAAGGCCGTGAGGTTATTACCTCACTTGTCCGGAATTATAGCCGGCAACGCGCAGGCGCATCAATTTCAGGCCAGGCGGAAAACACTCACCCCCGCGTTCAGGTTCTCCGCCCGCCTGGCCAGCTCCTGTGCCAGCTGCGACGTCTGCTGGACGGCGTGTTCAATGTCCTGGGTGGCACTGCTCAACTGCTGGCTGCTCTTGCTGAACTGTTCGACAATCCGGGCTACCTCACGGGTGG
Organism: Desulfofundulus sp.; assembly: GCF_049701015.1. Taxonomy (NCBI): domain Bacteria; kingdom Bacillati; phylum Bacillota; class Clostridia; order Eubacteriales; family Peptococcaceae; genus Desulfofundulus; species Desulfofundulus sp. Next base: position 10,070 of record NZ_JBNATZ010000078.1, on the reverse strand, counting down.
CCCGCAGGACCTCGGTGACCTGGGCCAGGATCTCGCGCAATTTCTTTCCGGTGCCCTCCACCGATTCCACACCCCGCTCCACAGCTGCGGTAGACTCCTCCACTGCCTGTACGGCCTGCCGGGTATCCTGCTGGATGGACTTCACCAGTTCATCTATTTCCCTGGCCGCCCTGGCACTGCCCTCGGCCAGCTTTCTCACTTCTTCGGCCACCACGGCAAAACCACGCCCGTGCTCGCCGGCCCTGGCAGCCTCGATGGCGGCGTTGAGCGCCAGCAGATTGGTCTGGTCGGCAATGCCGGCAATGGTCTCGGTGATGCTGCCGATCTGTGCCGAGCGTTCGTTCAGCGCCTGCATCAGCCTGCCGTTTTGCTGGACGATACGGGCAATTTCTCCCATTTGTGTCGTGGCGGCTTCCACCGCCTTGATGCCCTCCGTGGCTGCGGCCTCCACCTGCCCCGAGGTGCTGGCCACCCGTTCGCTGCTGGCAGCGGCTTCCTGCGCACCCGCGGAAATCTGGGCGGCTGTAGCGGCCGTGTTCTGGGTGACCGCGCTCACCTGTTCGGTACTGGCAGCCAGCTCCTGGCTCTGTGCGGCCAGCTCGGTGGCCGTTTCGGTTACCTTGCCCACCAGGGCGCGGAGCTGCTCGGTCATCCGGTTAAAGGCACCGGCCAGCTCACCTATCTCGTCGCCGCGCCGGACTTCCACCCTGCTGGTCAGCTCTCCCGCAGCGGCAGCTGCAGCGGCAGAGGCCAGCATGGCGGCCGCCCGCGCCACCCGGTTGGCCAGCCAGAGACAAAGGCCCGCCCCCACCACCAGACCGGCCAGAGTGAGGCCAATGGCCGCGGCCCGGGCGGGTTTAACCCTGGCTATAACCCGTTCCTGCAGGGAGGCAATTTCATTGCCCCTCTTGTTCTGGTAATTCTTGATTGTTTGGAACATTTCGTCGGCCAGGTCCTTTCCCCGGCCCGCAGCTGCTTTCAGCGCCGCCTCGCGGTTCCCCGAGCGGGCCGGGACCATTACCTGGTCACGCACGAAATCGTCGTAACGCCGGCAGGCTTCGATCATCTGCCGTACCAGCACCCTGTTTTCCTCGCGGCGGGTGATGCTCAAAAGGTGTTCCAGGGTTTTGGCCTGCTCGGCCGTGGCAGCCTCCCACTGGTTGCAATAGTCCGGAATGCCATAAAGGAGATAGCCGCGGGCGTAGTTACTCTTCTGGTAGCCCAGCTCGGAAATTTTCGAGGCCAGCTGGGCCCTTTCGCTGACCGTCTTCACCTCATCCAGGTCGGCCAGACTCTGGTCCACCAGGTAAATGACCAGGCTGCAGACCAGTACCGCAAAAAGGGCAGCCACGGCAAAGCCGCTTAAAAATTGCGCCCGGAGTCCTTTCAGCTTGAACAACTCTCATCCCTCCGTTCCTGCTTGTTTCACAGTGGTGAAATCCCGGACCGGCCGTCCCCCACTGCTCCTTCTTCTACTGCGCGGGCAAACCTCCAGACCACCTCCGGGTCGAACTGGGACCCCGCGCCGCGGCGCAGTTCCAGAAGGGCGGCCGGGAGGGGGAGCGCCCGGCGGTAAGGCCGGTCCACCGTCATGGCGTCAAAGGCGTCGGCCACGCTGGCGATGCGGGCAAAAAGGGGTATTTTCTCACCTTTTAAGCCCGAAGGGTAGCCCCTACCGTCGTAACGTTCGTGGTGGTGCAGGACGATCTCGATCACCGGCCGGGGAAGAGAAAAGGGTGCCAGCACTCCTTCCCCGTACTGCGGGTGTTTTTTCACCTCCTCCCACTCTTCCGGGTTCAGGGGGCCTTCTTTGGTGAGAATTTGCGAGGGTACGCACACCTTGCCGATGTCGTGAAGCACGGCTCCAATGCACAATATCCGCGTTTCGTCAGGAGAAAGCCCCATTTCCCGGGCAATTGCCCGCGCGTACCTGTTCACCCTCTCGGAGTGGTTGTAAGTGTAGTGGTCCCGCATGTGCAAAAACAGAAGGTTCGTGCGCACAGCGACCAGGAGGGCCTCCCTCTGTTCCGCCCGCACGGCTTCTTTAAGTTCGGAGAGCGCGCTGTGATAGAGCTCCACCCGGTTGCGGGTACCCAGCTTCGCCACGTAGAGGGCCTCGTCCGCACCTTTAACCAGAAAACCTGCCGAGCCCACCCCCGCACAGGTGGTGTCGGCCACCCCGATGGATACGGTCAGGCACCGCCCGGGCAGTACCTCCCTTCCCGGGAAGGGGTGCGCTTCAATTTGCTTCCGCAGCCTTTCGGCGATTTGAAAGGCACTTACCCCGTCGGTATTGGGGAGTACCACGGCGAACTCGTCACCGCCGTACCTGGCCACCAGGTCCTGCGAGCGCACGTTCTTCTCCAGCAGCCGGGCAAATTCACGCAGAAGCTCGTCGCCGGCTGGGTGGCCCAGGGTGTCGTTGTAGATCTTAAAATAGTCCAGGTCGAGCATGAAGAAAGCAAGGGGCTGTTTTTCGCGCAGCGCTTTTTCCACCAGGACTTCCAGGTGTTCCATCAGCGCCCTGTGGTTTAAAAGCCCGGTGAGCGCATCGCGCCTGGCCAGCTCCCTCAAAGCGGCTTTTTCCTCCTCCGCCTTCTGCCGTGCGAGCCACTGGGCCGTGATGTCCCTCAATACGGCCACGCCGCCCCGCACCCGGTTGTTCCGCTCTTTCAAGAGAATCACGTCCACGGAGAAGCATTTCGTACACCCGTCGGGGGTCGGCCACAGAACTTCCCGCCCGACAACTTCTTCACCTCTTTTGATGCGTCGGGCCAGAAGCGCCCCCGTCGGTCCCGCAGCTTCCAGGGGACGACCCGCCAGCTCTTTAGGGGTCTTACCCGCCAGACCGGCCAAAACCGGGTTGGCCAGAGCAATCCTGCCGCGGCGGTCACCCACCAGCACGCCGTTGCGGGTACACCTGACCACCAGGCGGTTCACTTCAGTCTGGTGTAAAAGCCAGACCCAGAACAACACCATTACGGCTCCGCTCAAGAAAAACGTACCTCCACTGGCAGCCGCCACCACCCCGAAGAGGCGCTGGAAATCCTTGTTGACCAGCAGAATATCTTCCTTCAACCTGCTGCGCTGGAAATTGTCGTTTTCAGCGGCCAGGTCCTCGAGTTCCGCACGGAACGCGGCGCGCTCCTCCGGGGGCTGGGAAAGAAAACGGTCTACGGCTGCAGCCAGGTCCCGGGAGAGTTGCTGGCCACGGGGTGTGCGGGTCAGCCCGACCAGGCGCCGGGCATAAGACCGCATCAGCTCCTGATCCGACCGCGAAAGGGTCCTGCGGGAGGCGAGTTCCACCAGCCGGGCCGATAAGGTCAGCTTCTCCATCCTCTCGTTGAAAGCCCGCTCCGTCTGACGGAAAGCCTCATGGAGAAAGACCAGCTGGAAGAGACAGATAGCGAACAGCACCAAAATGGTTCCGGTGAGCACTACCTTTCCGTACAAATGATCTTTAGCGAGCATACCTCCTCCCTCCTCGATTTTGTACTTGTGATAACAAGTATATTTCTAAGTTAGCCGGTTATTCAACGAATTACCGGTTTATTCCTGCTGATTGGCAAAAATTTCTCAAATTTTTTTGCTAAAATTTTTTGATCCCCTTGAAAATGTCTATGGCCCCGGGTTGGGTTGAGAAGCTACAGTGTCATTCCGGACCGGGTTAACATACTTTATTGGTATACTTACCATCTTATACCAGGGAGGCTAGCTGGATGAACACACCTGCAAAAACAAGCGGGCAGGAAGTAAAAGCCACAAATGCCACTATGCCGCCGGTTACCCACACCACTGCTTTTTATCCACCACTCCGGCTGGCGCAGGCCTATGTCCCCCCACAGCGTTACGGCAAAACATACAGCCCGGCGGAGGCTCTTGAGAAGGGCACCCTTTTCCCCGAACTTTATAGCCCCTACCCTTATTAACATGGTGTCTGGAAAGGAGGAAAGTAAGTGGACGCGAGGCGGTTGCAGTTGCTCCATGACATCATGGCTTTGGAATTCGTAGCCGTGGAACTGACTCTCTACCTGGATACCCATCCCACTGAGCAGGAACCTCTAAATGATTACAACATGGTTACCGACCGTTTGAACCAGCTGAAGGCTCAGTACGAGCGCATGTACGGTCCGCTGGTCTCTTACGGTTTTTCACCCAGCGAATACCCGTGGCGCTGGATTGAAGGCCCCTGGCCCTGGGAAATGCAATTTTAGAAAGAGAAAGGACTGGACAGGATGTGGATCTACGAGAAAAAGCTGGAATATCCCGTGAGGGTTTATAAAACCGACCTGCGCATGGCCAAATATCTCATGGCCCAGTATGGCGGGCCGGATTCTGAGCTCTCCGCCGCTGTACGTTACCTGACCCAGCGCTATACCATGCCAACGAACAAAGCCAGGGGCCTGCTAACAGATATTGGGACAGAGGAGCTTGCACACTGGGAAATGGTAGGCACCATGATTTACCAGCTACTCAGGGATGCCACCCCGGAGCAGTTGCGCCGGGAAGATCTGGGGTCGTATTTTGCTGAACACGACCAGGCGGTTTATCCGGTAGATGCAAGCGGGGTACCCTGGACGGCTGCTTATGTTCAGGCCACGGGAGATCCGGTTACCGATTTGCACGAGAACATGGCGGCGGAGCAAAAGGCCCGTACAACCTACGAACACCTTATCCGACTGACCGACGACCCGGGTGTAAAGGATACGCTGCGCTTCCTGCGGGAAAGGGAAATAGTGCATTTCCAGCGTTTCGGTGAAGCACTTGTTGACGTGCAGGAAGAATTGACCCGGAAAAAAGTTTTTTAGCCGGAAAAGCCGCTTACAAGCGGCTTTTCTGGCGTGTTCAATCAAGCGTATTTTTCATTTGACAGTAGATTCTCGTTTCTCACCCGTACATTCCTCAGCCCCTCTTTCCGGGCTATCTCCAGGCATCTTTCCGCATGTTGACGGGAAGTGGGTGGAAGGTCTTTCAAGTAAAACTGGGGATAAAATCCGAGCAGGGTAAAGGGGAGCTCAGGGTCTATAGCGGCAATGAACCGGGCCAGCGCCTGCACTTCGATTTCGTCCACATACCCCGGTACGAGCAGAGTGCTGGCAGCCAGCAGTGGTAGATCGGCTCTTTTTGCAATCAACCCGGATAAAGACCTGAAATTCTCCAGCGTTCTCCGATTTGTAACCCCGCAAAGGGCAATGTGCAAATTTTCATTCCACGCCTTGAGGTCAAATTTGATTATGCCGCCAGTTTTTAACGAAAGCTGAGCCATCTTATTCAGCAGCGACGGGTGCATGGCACCGGTAGTTTCCCAACAAATGCGCAGCACTCTGCCCCCTGCTCTTTCCAGAGCCAGTTCGGCACTTTTGATGGCGTGAGGAAGCTGGGGGACAGCATCGCCTCCAAAATAGCAAATGCAGGCGGTTTCTTCTGTTACTGCTCCAGCCAGTTCCTCCGCGGAATGCAGTGGGGAGAGATTTGCGGTTAATTCCCGGAACTGCCAGTTTTGACAATACAAGCAATTATAGGGACAGGAACCGTAAAAAACAGCTAAATTCTTGTAACCGTATTCTATTCCTTCACAGTAGGAGAAAGTGGGATACCCCGCACATGTCCCGGCGGGACACACCCAATCGGCCACACAATTGGTGGGCAGCTCATCATAATACCATTCAACCACAGCTTTTTCCAGAGTACCTGCAAGGTGGACCAGGTGGTTTCCCTCATTTGCTTTAAGACCACAATACCCTCTTTCTCCCGGAGGTATGACGCATTCATTAACGCAAAGGTTGCATTTAACACCATTTGCAGCCCGGGGAGCGCTGGCCGGCAAATTGAATTGTCTCCGGCTTTCGAAGTGAACCTTTTTAATCCAGGGGAGAGCTTCTTCGGGTTTTTTCCGGATGCAATCTGCGCAAAATTGTAAGGCGGCTGAAATGGCCGTGGATGTCCGGCCACAGCCACGGCAGGTTACTTCCCGGAGAGCAGGGAAATATTTCTTCCATAGCATGACCCTTTTCACCCCTTTATTACTGGCTTCCTGGCTTCGCATTTTTATCTTTTCTCGGAGACATTTTTAAAACACCTTTTTTAGCTGTGAGCATAAAAAAACGCGCAGGTTTTTATTTTTCAACAAACCTGCGCGCGTACCCAAATTACCTGAAGGGTTCGGGAGTTGCCCTTCTTTTGAGTGCTTATTTCCGCCAGTTAATGTGAGCCGGGGCCGTGGTGACAGTGATCGCCGTGACCGTGGTGGTCGCATATGGCCCCACGGCTGACCAGTTCTCCCCGGGTATAAGCTTTGGCTACTTCCTCCACGTTGCCGCTGGCGCCGGTGATCACCTGCAGGCCATATGCTTGCAGCGCCTGTATGGCACGAGGCCCTACACCGCCCAGAATCAATACGTCAACTCCTTTGTTTTTAAAGAGTTCGGCCAGACCCTCATGGTTATGCTGGAGGGTTACAGTTGATACTGTTTCCCTGTTTTTAATTTCCTGGCCGTCCATCTCAAAGATCACAAACTCTTCGCTCCTCCCAAAATGTTGATTAACCTGACCGCGGTCGTTGGGAAGGGCAATTTTCATGCTTGTTCACGCTCCTTCATCGCTTTTCCTTCTATTTTTTCAATAACTTCCACCAGGGGTTCAATGTTTTGCATGGAGATTCCCTTGTAATTCTCAATGAGCCCGGCATCACCCACTTCCGTCAGTTCAGGGTCTACAGGAAGAACAGCCAGTAGAGGTATGTTATTTTGTCTCGCTGCCTCTCCCACGTGGCTCGAACCGAACAGATGGATTTTTTCACCACAGTGGGGGCAGAGCAGGTAGCTCATATTCTCCACCAGCCCAATGATGGGTACGTTGATCAGCCGGGCCATTTTGATCGCCTTTTTGACGACCATCATGGACAGATCCTGTGGCGAGGAAACCACCAGCAACCCATCCAGGGGGAGGGACTGCATAACCGTGAGCGGTACATCTCCGGTACCCGGGGGCATGTCCACGATCAGGTAATCCAGCTTACCCCAGGCCACGTCAGTCCAGAACTGTTTGACGGCACTTGAAAGAATGGGGCCGCGCCAGATTACGGGGTCGTCTTCCTGGGGCAGCAAGAGGTTCAAAGACATCATCTTGATGCCCATGATAGTTCTGGCCGGTAAAATAAATTGATTGAATTGTTCCGGCCGGTCAAGTACCCCGAAAAGTTTGGGGATACTGGGACCGGTAATATCAGCGTCCAGAATACCCACCTGGTGACCACGCCGGGCGAGGGCAACAGCCAGGAGTGCACTGACTGAAGACTTGCCCACACCACCCTTGCCGCTCATAACCGCAATTACCCGTTTGATCTCGCTGGCCTCATTCAAGGGTAGGAAGTCAGGTTGCGCACACTTTTCTTGATTGCATTCACCGGTGTTCTTATCACAGGTACTGCACTTTTCCTTTTCCGTCATGGCTTCTTCACCTCAGTTTTTAAAGGGCTTTTATTTTCCACAAGTCCAGAACTATTTTAATCCAGTTCCAAACCAATGTCAATAATTCAAAAAAAATGGACCCCGCGACCCCCCTGATCCAGCCTGTAACACCGGTTTAATCCATGATGTCATTTTCGTCGATAACCCCGTGCACCAGCTTTTTCACTCCGGGTACACTGGAGGTTAAAGTAAAAGCCCCGGCGATCAACTGGCGCGCTGCAGATAGATTTTCCGCGCTGTTGAAATGCAGGGTGGCCAGGACATCTCCCGTCCTGACTCTGTCCCCCAACTTTTTATGCAACACGATGCCCACGGACGGGTCGATGGTGTCCTCCTTTGTCTTCCGGCCGGCTCCCAGTAACATGGCTACCCGGCCGACCCTTTCGGTGTGGATGCCCGCCACATACCCGTCTGTCTCTGCTTTCACCTGTTCTCTGTATGAGGCTTCAGGTAACAGATGCGGCTCATCCGCCACCCGCGGGTCCCCGCCCTGGGCCTTTACCATCTCCCGGAACTTGTCCAATGCCCGCCCCCGTTCAAGCAACCCAGACAGCCGGTCCACTCCTTCTGCAACGTCTTTCACCGCACCGGCAAGAACAAGCATGTGGCCGCCCAGCACGAGACAGAGCTCCTTCAAATCCGAGGGGCCCCGCCCGGAGAGAGTCTCAATAGCTTCCCGCACCTCCAGGGCATTGCCAACAGCAAAACCCAGAGGCTGGTCCATATCGGTTATTACGGCCACCGTTTTTCTCCCTGCCTGGCGGCCAATTGCTACCATGGCCCGGGCCAGGGTGCACGCTTCCTCCACGGTACGCATAAAAGCTCCGCTGCCTGCCTTCACATCCAGAACTATGGCCTCAGCTCCCGCAGCGATTTTCTTGCTCATCACACTGGAAGCAATCAGGGGAATGCTGTCCACCGTAGCAGTCACGTCCCGCAGGGCGTAGAGTTTCTTATCTGCGGGCACCAGGTTGCCCGTTTGGGCCACCACCGCCACGCCCACTTCCCTGACCTGTCGCACAAAATCCTCCGGAGCAAGAGTCACCTTAAAACCGGGAATGGACTCCAGCTTATCCACGGTTCCGCCGGTGTGACCCAATCCACGGCCGGACATCTTGGCCACGGGTACCCCGGCGGCAGCCACAAGAGGAGCCAGCACCAGGGTGGTTTTGTCCCCCACTCCGCCGGTACTGTGTTTGTCCACCTTGCACCCGGGAATGCCGGAAAGATCGACCCGGTCTCCGGAACCGGCCATGGCCAGGGTCAGATCCGCCGTTTCACGAGTATTGAGTCCCTGGAAGAAAATGGCCATCAACAGCGCTGCCGCCTGGTAATCGGGTATTTCCCCCGCCGTGTATCCCCGGACAAAAAAGTTTATTTCTTCCGTGGCGAGTTCAAACCCCTGGCGTTTTTTCAGGATGATATCGTACATGCGCATTTTTATTTCACCTCAGAATTTCCCGGGCAAAACTGGTTCCCCGTGGATAGGAAAGCCCGAACAGCTCAGCCACGGTGGCGGCCACGTCGCTGAAAGTATTGCGCGTCCCGAGATTAACCCCCGGCCTCACCACCTGGCCGTAAACCAGAAGAGGAACATATTCCCGGCTGTGGTCGGTACTGCTGGTGGTGGGATCACACCCGTGATCAGCTGTGATAATCAGCACCTCATCGGGTCTGGTGGCGTGCAAAATTTCGGGCAGGCGCCGGTCAAAAGCTTCCAGAGCATCAGCATACCCCCGGGGGTTATTACGGTGACCATAAAGCATATCAAAGTCCACCAGGTTGGTAAAAATCAGCCCGCGCTCCAGGCTGCGCATGCATGCCAGTGTTTGGTCCACCCCGTCCATATTACTTTCCGTATGTATCCCTTTTGTAATGCCTTTGCCTGCAAAAATATCTTCAATCTTACCTACGGCCAGGACAGATAACCCGTTTTCTGACAGCAAATCCAAAACGGTGGGACCGGGCGGGGGAAGGGAAAAATCACGCCTCCTGTCCGTGCGTTTAAAAGCTCCGGGGCGTCCCACAAAGGGCCGGGCGATAACCCGCCCTACGGCATGTTCACCGGTGAGTAACTCCCGGGCAATACGGCACATCCGGTATAATTCCTCAACAGGAATAATCTCTTCATGGGCGGCAATTTGAAACACGCTGTCGGCCGAAGTATAAACAATGGGGTACCCGGTCCTCATGTGCTCCGGTCCCAGTTCCTCGATAATGGCCGTGCCTGAAGCAGCTTTATTCCCCAGTACGGGCCGTCCGATACGCTCCTCAAAAGGCTTGATTATCTCCGGAGGAAAACCGTTTGGGTAGACGGGGAAGGGGCGTTCCAGCCATAAACCGGCAATTTCCCAGTGACCGGTGGTGGTATCCTTGCCAGCGGAAGCTTCAGCCATTCGCCCGTAAGCGGCCAGGGGCCGGTCCGCCGGGGAAACTCCCTCGATGGGGATGATGTTTCCCAGACCCAACCGGCCGAGGTGAGGCAAATTGAGTCCTCCCACCGCCCTCGCAGTATTGGCGAGGGTATTGCTGCCCGTGTCACCGTACCGGGCAGCGTCGGGAAGTTCCCCAATACCAACACTATCAAGAACAATAAGAGTA